>JASLCG010000035.1 GCA_030151885.1 Bacteroides sp. | reverse complement strand
TTCTTAATATCTTGTTTTACTGTACGTTATTTGTCTATTCCTGGATTGGTGGTGCTAGGTAAGGGGGGAATAGATTTTAAAATAGGGAAGTCTATTTTTGTTTTATTATGCTGGACTGTTTTGTATCGTTTAATAGTAGTACAACTATTGAGGCAAGATGCTATTCCTTTTTTGCACACCTAGTGTGTATTTAATGGGTTGTTAATATGTCAATATTATTCATGAAATATTTCTTTAAATGAGAGCTGTTCTGCTTGTTATGACATCTTTCATATTTGCTAAATTATCTTTCCGATTAATCAGTCTTATTGTAATGTCCATATTGCATATAGTGCCTTTTTTGACGAAAATAGGGGGTGTTGTACTTTAGGTATTACTATCCTATGTTTAATATTTTATAGATTAGTTAGTTAATATATTCGTGGTATTATATTGATTTATAGTAATTTAGTTGTTATTGTGTGGTGTATAGTGCTATTTGTAATCATTTCAACTTGTAAGACATACGAGATGGAATAATTAATTTCGATTGGACTATAGTTGATCTATATCAAAAGTTATATGAAAGGAATAATGAAGGTTATTAAGGTATTATTTGCCCTTGAATTGGACGATAATATGAGGTTGAATATTGTTAATTTTATCGCTTTTTTAGTGGTTTAAAAAAAGGATAAAACAGGTCATGATGGAAACCTGTGTTTAGTAATATGGTTGCATATACAATTAATGTATTTTCTTATCTAAAACTTATCAGTTTTTAATACTGTTTTAATGATACGCTTTATGTGCATTATATACGTGATGTTTTGGGCTTGTTTTGGAAAGGTGTTTTTATCAGTTTTGTCTATTATTAATTGTGTGATTAAACTTTAGTTGCAAAAATATGTAATAAAGTTATGGTTATATGAAATATAATTGCTTTATTTGTGTTCTCACTAATGAACTTCAAAAGTGAGTGATTAATTAATGGATTTTGAAACAGAGTAGCTTATCCATCTGGGACAGACCGATAAGCCCACTCGTTTCTTTTTTACAAACAAAGAAACTTCAGAATAGTGTAATCGATGTTTTGATTTGATCTGAGGTTTTAATTTTAAAAAGTATATCGTTTAACCACATATATAATATATTCGCAATATTATTTTGAATTTATATTAACTCATAAAATTCATAAATGAAAATTGAAAACTTAAGCGAGTAGAAAGAGTCTGATCGGTGAGATTGGACTCTTTTTCATTTTAATGGATGGTTGTGCTTGTTTGTTTAACTCCTTGCTGATTTTTGCGTACTGGCTGTTGTGTGGTTGGTTCTGATAAATGCCTTCTGTGTGTCGTTTCATTTATTGTGGCATTTACTAGATGCTGTTTGCTCTTCTTGATGGTCTGCTTCTTGACTCTTAATTTTGTGGTAATCTATTTCACCTCCTCTGTTTTGTGCCGACGTTCTTCGGCCGATTTTAATTTATCTATTGTGGTGGCCTTTGTTTATAGAGGAACTTTTGCAGGGTTTCTATGTTTTAGGGTTACAATTGGGCTTTATAGCTGTTGATCTCTTGGCACTACTTTTGCATCTTTTTATGTATATGGGGTGCGGTGCATAATCTGTAGTCTGTTGTGAAGTTGTGTGATGTGTCATTTTCTATGCATAATCTGGCGACAGCTGTTTGTTCGTTATCTATATTGGTGAGGTTGTGAGCTCGCATGGTTTGTTGTAGAGGTGTGGATTGGATCTAGGCAGATGATTTGTGGAATATCAACTGGAGTGAATGGGTTTGGCTACTGTTGCTTCTACCAAATTGCCGTTTGGGGTGGGAGTGAAAAGTGCAGGTAGATGTTACTTTTTTGCCTGTGTAATGGGGTGTTATGGTGCAATGTTGAAGCCTATCTTATATATTTATGCACTACTTATGATGGGGTAAAAAGTGTTGTCGAAATGTATAAGTAGGGAGAATGGATGTTATTTGCTGCTCTACAGATGCGGTGAAAATAGTATCATTCTGTCAGTTGAAAGTGTTGAATTATTCATTTCCTCCTTTTTTATGCATTTTGATACCGTATAAATGGTTTGTTCTATTTTTCAGCATTTTGTAATAATTACAAATGTGTAACATAAATGAAATATTGGTAGTATCTTCCTCACTTTTATTATTTGTTATATTTTTGGTCGTTACCACTGCGACTGATTGAGTTGTTTTGCAAGATTATAAAAGTATTATACCTAATACTGTATTTGTGGGTTTAATCAACTGATAACTAGTTGATTATATTATTGTGATTACTTCTTGAATTTAGAGGGATAAAACGGTTAAAACAGCCATTGCCTGATTGTGTAATTTGGTCTATTATTAATATTATTTATCTTTACAATGGGGATATGTATATATTGATAGTATAATTTTAATATTTAAAGTTTGCTGTTCAATATCTTTGTAATTAATATATGGCCAATATTTTAACTAAATAGGGTAGTGTTTATTAACAAATTATTTTACAAAATAATGTCTTTGAAAAAATATTACATAATGCTTTTTAGTGTTCTATAATTACGAATATGTCATTTCTTTTAATTTTACAATCTTAAAAAGATTAAAAAGGGGGTTTTTACTTGGACATATTCATACAAATTCGAAAAAAATAGTTACATTTGAATTAGTAATCAAATAAAGGATTACGATTTGATAAGATAAAAATTTAAGAATATATATATCTATCAATATATGGTGCTTCAATCGTGAAAGCGCCGCATTTAGAAAATCTGTAGTTACAGCAAGTGATTGTAGTAATTCTAGAAAATTCTAACTGTCATAATTAAAATAAGTAAGTAAGTTAAGTTTAATTTCATCTCTAACTGTGAAGTTCGGGAGTTATTTAAGTTAAAAAAGAGTTCCATATCCAATTTATGAGATATGGCTCTTTTTTTTTATGGGTATATGGCTGCTATTCTGTATGGCTCTGGTTGGGCTGCTCCTGGAATTGGGTTTGGATTGGTAGCTTTTGTTTTATGGGTGTATGGTGGCTCTTCTTAACGCTCTATTACTGCTTTGAGTTTATGTTTCTTCTTTGTTCCTATCTTTTTGTTCTGCTCTCGTCTTTATATTACCTTTTTGTTTAGGGCAATAAGTGAAGCGGATCATCTGTTATACTTCGTGTTGCGCTCTGTTTTTCGGTTTGTTAGAGTCGATTTTTGAACAGCTCTTATTTAGATGATCTATTGTTTGATTTTATTGTGTGTTATGCTCTTTATGAATGGCGAGGTATGTGAGTAGGATGTGGAACTGTTTTATTACTTGCACTAGTCTTGTTGTATGAAAAAGGGGTTAGGGTTGGATTGGTTGATGTGGGGTTTGCTCATCAGCAGAAGGGGATATGGAGGTGTATGTAAAAAGCTCTTAGTAGTGATACTAAGAGCTTTTACTTTAAATCCAATTAATCATCATTTATAGCGATACCTATGAAATATCAATATCAAACACATATTGTATACAAATACATCCAAAGGAAATTACAGCATTCTCAGTTAATAAGGGTATGCCATTTAAATAATATCTATCTAATTACACCTAAAAGTTGTAATTATAATAAGTAGGCATGTTAAGAAATAGTAGGAATCATTTAAGTTAAAAAACAGTCAGTTCAATAAAAATAAGTAGTAAGTGTGTTAGGTTTAGGTACTATGAAAAACACTTATATGCGCACTATGAAAAAAAGTAAGTATTTCTATTTGAGATACTTTGGTTTAGGTCCTTAAAATACTCTTTTTGCTTATTCAATTCCAGTATGTACTTGTAACTCTCTTCCTTCTTCTGTATTTGTATCAATATGATTAAGATTCTCTGTGTTTGGTACTGCTAATCATTAGATTTAGCACCGTTATCTTTTATTTATATTTCAAAGGTAGTGAACTTTTACATATCTGCAAACTTTATTTGTAATATCTTTGTAATATCTTTCTGATAACGATGCTTTTTAGCCTCTTTTTGTGGAGTTAAGGTGTTGTGTGATAGCATATTAGGTTCTATTTCAAATGTGTTACATTATTTTTCTATATTTAAGTGTAATTACTGATAATATCAGTATTTGTGCGTTTTTTTATAAAAACAGTATAATATGGCGTTTTATAATAATTGCCAAATCTTTGTATATATGTCGGGTGTAATGTTTATTTATTTTGGGGTGGAAGAGGGGATGTAAATCTTTTTCTAGAAAAAGTGTGGGTAGTGGCGTGAAAAGTATTGCAAGGCTCTATACTATTTTGAATCTTTGCATTGTTGATCAACGATATACAAGTTCAATTTATTTTTAACCTAAACTTTTAATTTAATTATGGCTGTTATTTACAAAGTGTATGGTCTGCACACGGACCCTCGAGACAAAAAATCTCCAAAACGTTACTATCCCAGAGCGATTACATTGGGACGATCTGTGAAATTAGATTTCATAACGGACAAGATAAAGGATCGATCTTCTTTATCGGCAGGTGATGTGAAGAGTGTGCTTCAGAACTTTATTGAGAAGTTGAAGGAGCAGTTGCTAGAGGGCAAGACCGTAAATATTGAGGGGCTTGGCTGTTTTAAACTTTCGCTGAAATCGAAAGGAGAAGATACGCCCGAAGAGGTTACGGCTAAGAGTGTGGATTCGGTGAGAATCTGTTTTAAGGCTCATAAAGATCTTCGTATTAATAAACATGAAACGCGTGCTGGTGACAAGCTTAATTTTATTAGTCTTGCTAATTTTATGGGTGATGGTGCTGAAGAGGATGAGGTAGATGCTCCACAAGATGGGGATAAGGATAACCCATCGGCAGAAAATCCTAAAAATCCAGGGGACGAGGATGGCTCTCAATTAGAGTTCTAGTGATGGGCTAATTTGCGTGCGATAGAATCGCTCTTTATGGTGTTTATTTAGACTTGCTACACCTTATATATAGGGATGGCGAGAGTTTTAGAAGATGTTTTCTAAGCAACGGAATATAGAGGCCTCTTTAGGCCTAGAGAGCAGACACGTTGCAAACATAAATAAGAATGTGAGGTGAGTTTTGGCGTTTAGTGCTAAAAACTCACCTCTATTTCATGTATAAAGGAGGTATGAAATATATTTATGCCTCTATTTTTACCGACAAGCCAAAAATCTTATTAACTTTGCAAATCGTTAGGAAAATGTATTAAAAACTTTAAAATATGAATATCTCTTACAATTGGCTTAAAGAGTATGTCAATTTTGACTTATCTCCTGATGAGTTAGCTGCGGCACTGACTTCTACTGGGCTAGAAATCGGCGAAGTGCAAGAAGTGGAAACAATTAAGGGCGGATTGGAAGGTTTTGTGGTTGGCGAAGTGCTGACTTGCGTAGAACATCCAAATTCTGACCATCTACATATTACTACTGTTGATTTAGGTAATGGCGATCCTGTACAGATTGTTTGTGGTGCACCAAATGTGGCTGCTGGCCAAAAAGTGGTGGTTGCTACACTGGGTACAGTGCTTTATGACGGTGATAACAGCTTTAAAATCAAGAAGACAAAAATGCGTGGCGAAGAATCGCTAGGTATGCTTTGTTCTGAGGTTGAGATTGGTGTAGGTTCTGCCGATGAGGGTATTATTGTTTTGCCTGATCATGTGGCAGCTGGTACGCTAGCTAAGGATTATTATGGTGTGAAGAGCGACTATGTGTTGGAAGTAGATATTACTCCGAACCGTCCAGATGGTTGTTCGCACTATGGTGTGGCTAGAGATGTGTATGCTTACTTGAAACAACAAGGCATTCATGCAAAATTGAATAAGCCTACTGTAGATAGCTTCAAACCAATGAGTAACGACCTTGATATCAATGTGAGAGTTGAAAACAAGGAGGCTTGCATCCGTTATGCTGGTGTAAGTATGAGTGGTGTGAAGGTGGGCGAGAGTCCAAAATGGTTAAAAGATAAGCTGAATACGATTGGTGTTCGTCCTATTAATAATGTAGTTGATATAACTAATTATGTGTTGTTTACTACAGGACAGCCATTGCACTGTTTCGATGCCGATAAAATTACTACAAAAGAGGTGGTGGTTAAGAATGTGGCAGAGGGTACTCCTTTTGTTACACTTGATGGCGTGGAGCGTAAATTGTCGGACAAAGATTTGATGATTTGCAATGGTGATAATGAACCAATGTGTATAGCAGGTGTATTCGGTGGATTGGAATCGGGTGCAACTGAGGCTACTCAAAATATTTTCATCGAGAGTGCTTACTTTCATCCAACTTGGGTGCGTAAGACGGCTCGTCGTCACGGTTTAAATACGGATGCTTCTTTCCGTTTTGAGCGTGGTGTGGATCCAAATGCAGTGATTTATGCACTGAAATTGGCTGCTGTTTTAATTAAAGAGTATGCAGGTGGTGAGGTATCTTCGGAGATTAAGGATTTTTATCCTACGCCAATTGAGCACTTTAAGGTAGAGCTAAACTTTAATAAAATGAATCGCCTGATTGGTAAGGAAATTCCTGCTGATACGGTGTTGAGCATTGTTGAAAGTCTTGAAATGAAGGTGCTAGAACAATCTACTGATGGGTTGGTGCTTGCAGTACCTCCGTATCGTTGGGATGTTCGTCGTGACGTAGATGTTATTGAAGATATTCTTCGTATTTATGGTTACAACAACATTGAGTTAGGTACTCGTGTGAATGCTTCGTTAAGTCCAAAAGGGGAGGCGGATCGTTCTCATACGTTACAAGATTTAGTTACAGAGCAGTTAATTGGTAGTGGCTTCAATGAGATATTGAACAACTCATTAACGCGTTCTGCAATATATGAGGAGTTAACAACTTTCCCTGTAGATAATATGGTGATGTTGTTAAATCCATTGAGCTCGGACTTGAATGGTATGCGTCAGACGCTTCTATTTGGTGGATTAAGCAATATAGAGCGTAATGTGCACCGCCGTAGCGAAGACCTTCGTTTCTTTGAGTTTGGTAATTGCTACTTCTTTGATAAGAGTAAAAAAGGTGGCGAAAAAGAGCTTGCTCCATACAGTGAGGCGTATCGCCTAGGTTTATGGTTGACAGGTAATCGTGTTCGCAATTCATGGGCTCATGCAGATGAAGCTAGTTCTGTTTACGAAATGAAAGCGTATGTAGAGAATATCTTTGCTAGATTAGGTATCGATCAAAAAGCAATGGTAGTAGAGCAGGTTTCTACTGATATATATGCTGCTGGATTGACTTATAAAACGCATGGCGGTAAGCTGTTGGCTTCGTTTGGTATTGTAACTAAGAAGTTAACAAAGATGTTCGACATCGACCAAGAAGTGTACTATGCAGAATTTAACTGGGATGAAGTGATGCGTGCTACTCGTAAAAACGAGATCTCGTTTGCAGAACTGTCAAAATTCCCTGCTGTGCGTAGAGATTTGGCACTGCTTGTAGATAAGAGCGTAACGTTTGCTGATATTGAAAAAATTGCGTACAATACAGAGCGTAAATTGTTGAAAAACGTAGCACTGTTTGACGTGTTTGAAGGTGATAAACTGGGTGCCGATAAGAAATCGTACGCTGTTTGTTTCACGCTTCAAGATGATAAGAAAACATTAAATGATAAAGCAATTGACAAGGTGATGGAAAAACTGATAGCAACCTATCAGAAAGAGCTGAATGCACAGCTGAGATAAGACCTTGTAATTTTATTAAATTATATATATAAATTTCTATGGGAAGAGCATTTGAATATAGAAAAGCGACAAAGTTAAAAAGATGGGGCAATATGGCTCGTGTCTTCACTCGAATTGGTAAGCAAATTTCAATAGCAGTAAAGGCTGGTGGCCCTGACCCGGATACGAATCCTCATTTAAGAGCGATCATAGCAAATGCTAAACGCGAAAATATGCCGAAAGACAATATTGAGCGCGCTATTAAGAATGCAATGGGTAAAGATCAGAAGGACTACAAAGAGATGAATTATGAAGGATACGCTCCTCATGGAATCGCTGTATTTGTAGAGACTGCTACTGATAATACTACTCGTACCGTAGCGAATGTACGTGCGGTCTTCAATAAGTTTGGTGGATCTCTTGGCGTAACTGGTAGTGTGGATTTTATGTTTAAACATAACTCTGTGTTTACTATTACTAAGAAAGAGGGAATGGATGTAGATGAGTTTATTCTTGAGCTAATTGATTATGGTGTAGAGGAAGAGTATGACGAAGAGGAAAATGAAATCACAATATATGGTGAGTTCCAATCGTTTAATGCTATTCAAACTCATCTAGAAGAGGCTGGTTACGAGATTAAAAGTTCTGAGTTTACACGTATCCCTATGGATGAGAAAGATCTGCAAGGTGAAGAGCGCGCTACTGTAGAAAAAATGATTGAACGTCTTGAAGAAGATGAAGATGTGCAAAACGTTTATACTACACTAAAACCAGCAGAAATAGCTGAGTAAAAGAAATATAAGTATTAGAGAAAGGCTCTCACTGCAAAAGTAGAGAGCCTTTTTGGCGTTTGTGAATGAATGTGAATTAAAACTGAGTGTTAAAATAAATATATTTTGAAATGAATAACAAATGGAGACAGTTTACAAAAGAATTGTCAAATTTGGTCTTTTTTTGGTTTTTTGGAGTTGTGTTTTTCTTTATCTATAGGGTTGCTTTTATCTTATTATACTCTAATGAAATAGGTACTGAAGTTACTCCAAATGATTACTATCAGGCATTGTTTACAGGGTTTAGATTTGACTGTACTGCCGTTAGTTACTTTATACTAATTCCTTTAGTATCTTTGTTGTTTTTAAGTTACTTCTCTTTATTTGGAATTATACGAAAAGTTCGAAAAACTTTTCAAATACTATTCGTAATCTTATCGTCTATAAACTGTTTAGTTACATTAAACTATTATTCAGAATATAGCAGCCAATACAATAATTTTTTATTTATGGGCATGTTTGATGATGATAAAAAAGCAATCGCAAAGACAATAGTAGAATACTTTAATCCGGTATTAAATTTGTCTATCTTAACAGTGGTGATTGTTATTTCATTACTCATCTTTAAGTTTTTTGAAAAGAAAGAAAGAATATTTGGATGGCTTTCTAAAATAAATGGATTATCAGGAAAGATTGTATTGGTATTATTAACCATATTTCTTTTTGTAAGCAATATACGTGGTACATTTTATGGTAGACCTATAATTAGGAAGTGGGCAGCGGTAACATCAGATAACTTCTTAAATAAAACAATTATTAATCCGTATCGTATGATAAAATATGCGTATGATGATTATAAAGAGTTTAATAAAATAGGTGATACTAATCCGTATGGCGATTGCAATATGGATGCTGAAGAGCTGTTGATGTCTTTGAGAAAAGAGGCAAAAGGTGTTAAACAAGAGCGACACAAGCAAATATTTCTTGTGATAATGGAGAGTTATGATTCGTGGCCTTTAATGGATAAGTATAAACCATTAAAGTTATCAGAAAACTTGTCCAATATAGCCAATCATGGCGTTCACTTTACGAACTTTCTTCCTGCTTATAATGCTACTTTTTATGCTTATGGTTGTATTACAACTGGTATTCCTTATTGCGGAATAAGTATAAACCAAGTAGCTAGTATGCATGAGCCATATCTGACTTCTATATTTAGCCAATTTAAGAAGCTGGGGTATAAGACAAAGTTCTTCTACGGAGGGTTTTTATCTTGGCAAAATGTCGGTGAATTTACAAAACACATGGAGTGTGATGAAATTTATTCAGGCATTGATATGGGTGGTAAATCTGAATCAGGTGAATGGGGTGTTGAAGACGAGAAACTGTTTGACTTAGTAGTGGCTAAGACTGACGAAGATGAGTATTCTTTTAATATAATCTTAACCTCAAGTTACCATGCCCCATATAGCATAGATGTAAGATCGAAAGGCTTTCCTTATGAAAAAGTGAGTGACTTGCCCAAAGAGATGCAGCAATACTATAAAGATGGTATGGGATTCCCTGAAATGGGACACTTATGGTATGGTGATTGGGCCATAGGGCAATTTATGAATAAAGCAGAACAAAAATTTGGCAATGCATTATATGCATTTACAGGCGATCATTATGGAAGAAGATTTCTATCAAGAACACCAAATCTTTATGAAAGATCGTCAGTACCATTAATTTTGTATGGTAATGGAATTTCGGCCAATAAATTATCAACTCCAGGTAGCCATATTGATATAATGCCTACTCTTATAGAGTTAGAAGCTCATAAGGGATTTGAGTATTATTCTTTCGGAGAAGATATGTTTAACCCAGATAAAAAAACAGGTTTTGGCTTTGGGAAAATTATTACAGAAAATAAACTATATGAAATGCCTAAGGATAATAAATATATTCTATTAAATTTAGATGATGATACTGACCAATTCTGTGATACTGTTCCTTATATAGTTGATTATAAAGACTGTATGAGAAGATCTTGGAGCTATACTATGCAAAAAGGTTTCAGTACAAAATAATTGAGTAAGATAATAACTATAATAATGAGAAAATGTTATATTTCTAGATGTTATCCTGGCGCTTATTGTGGAGGATTTAAAGGTAAAATGGATATGGAAAAGTTCCTGTCCCTTAATGGCTTTATAAATATAGGACTCCCGCAAAAGATATGTAAGAATAAAATTTATATTTTTATATATACTTTTTTAAGTGTTTTAAAAGCTGTGTTAGAGCTTAAAAAAGGTGATATATTAGTTTTACAATACCCTCTTAAGAAGTACTATTATTTCATTACGTCAATAGCTCGTTTAAAGGGAGCTAAAGTAATAACATTAATTCATGATTTAGGATGCTTTAGAAGAAAGCGCTTGACCTTACAAAAAGAGTATAAAAGATTAAGTAAGACGGACTACTTAATAGCACTGTCTGAAAGAATGAAAGAGTTTATGATTGATAAAGGTTATAAGCAAGGAATCGGAACTCTTGATGTTTGGGATTATTATTCAAATGTATATCCTTGTGAAACAGAATACTATGGTAGTGGTCCAATAAAAATTGTTTATGTAGGAGGATTAAAAGAATCTGTAAACGGTTTTATCTATAATTTAGACCAACAGACCACTCAGAAGAAGTTGTTTTTCGATATTTATGGAGACTATTTTAATAAGGGGCTTTTGAAGCACAGTGATCACTTTAATTATCACGGGTTAACAGATTCTGAAGAGATTATTCGTACATGCTCCTCTCACTATGGTTTACTATGGTATAGTCAAGACATTAACTCTATTGATGGTGTGTTAGGAGAGTATCTTAAATTCAATACATCCCATAAGATTTCTCTTTATATACTGGCCAATAAGCCGGTAATAGTCTGGAATCAGGCCTCTTTTGCAGAGTTTACCAGAGATAATAACATTGGTATTTGCATAAGTTCTTTATCCGAACTACAAGAGAAATTGGAACAAGTTACTGAAAAAGAATACAATGAAATGGTTAATAATATGGCTGCTCTTTCTGTGAAACTAAGAAAAGGCCATTACTTTCTATCTTCTGTATATGAAGGAATTAATTATCTGGAGAAACTCAATAAGATAGATTAATACCTCTTTTGTACAACAACTTCTGCTTTTTATGGTTATTATATAAAGAGATTTCCAGGTCGGAGGATGTTAAGATGAAAGAGAAAACAGAATATTCAATAAAGAAACTTGAGGCAAAGCTTAATCAATACCCATCGTTACTGCATGATGCAGCTATGTTATGGGCCGAGAATAGAAAGATTTCTGCAGTAATATCTGCACTATCAATGGACGATACAGCAGATATAAAAAGGATTGCAGCATTCTACAATGCTCATGCAGACTTTTTATCTACAATATTTGCTGCTAGACACTGCTCGGTAGATGGATATATCTCTGCGATGAATAAATCAATCAGAGATGAGAAATATAACTTAGCACTTTATGGAATAAAAGAGATTCATTCCATGTTAATTCAGAATCCACTGTCCACTTTTCCAGAGTTTCACAAACGAATGGATGTATTAGAAGAAGTGGACTTAAGCATTGAATTTTAAAGGTACAATACATAAAAAAGCTACTCCTTATTTTAGGAGTAGCTTTTTTTATAGACATATTCACCAGAAGGGAGTACTTGCTAACAGCTTTATACCTCTGTTACGATATTTATAAAACTTTAAAGAGACGAAAGAATATAAATAATAGAGGTTTAAAAAAAACTATTAATTAGGAAAATTAAAGAGCAAACAGCCCCTTGACTATCAATTTAATATGCCAATTTAGCCGATAGTAATGAGACCAATTAGGTTACCTTTCTTCCCCTAACCACACTTTAAAAGCAGAAATATAATCTTTACACTGCTAAACAATAGCCCTACAATATCTGTTTAACAAAGATAATACCTACAATAGGGGATTGTTATCCCCATAAAAATTGAGTTAATTTGTTATTTAGAATTTAGAATTAAAATAGAATATGAATAAATTGTTAGCTTACAGTCCTAACGACAAAATGGCCTCCTTAATAAGTGGCGATGAAATGTTACTTCAAGTGATGTCTTGTTTTGGAATTTCGTTAGGATTTGGAGATATGACCGTTCAAGAGGTATGCGAATCTAAAAACATAGATTGCCCAACATTCTTGGCAGTCATAAACTTTGTTGCTGATGGATATTCGCGTATAGACACTGCATATAATGATATATCGCTGCGTTCTTTAACAGACTATCTAAGGAGAACGCATCTCTATTTCTTAGAGTTCTTACTACCCAGCATACGCAGAAAACTGGAAAAAGCAATTTGTAAATCCAACGATAAAGTGGCGAAACTAATTCTCCAATCTTTTGACGAGTACATGGCAGAAGTAGAAAAGCACATGGCTTTCGAAGATAAAACCGTATTTGATTACGTAGAGAAATTAGCGGACGGACATATACACTCTCAATTCAAAATTTCGACTTTCTCTAAGCATCACGACTTGGTTAGTGAAAGACTCCGTGAATTGAAGAACATCTTAATTAAATACACGCCAGAAGACGTAAACCACTATTTTATTACAGCAGCACTATTCGAAATTTACGCTTGCGAAAAAGGATTAGAATGGCATTGCAAAGTAGAAGATTACCTCTTTGCACCTGTTGTATATAATTTAGAACGTAAACATTTAGAAAATGAAAACAAATGATTCACTACTTGTTGCCATTGCCGATCAGAGTGTGATAGTGCGTTCGGGCTTGCTCACAGCATTAAAAAGACTTCCAAAGCTTAATATACAGGCCGTAGAATTGGCCAATATGGCCGATTTGGAAGACTGCTTCTTGACACAGCCAATAGACATACTTATTATTAACCCATACTTTGACGGTCATTTCAGCATAGATAATTTCTACACAAACTGTGTAAACAATAGTGAACTTTTAGAAAATAAAAAAGTAAAGCTCATCGCACTATACACCACATTTGTAGACCCCAATATATTAAGTCGGTACGATGCTAAAATTGGACTTTTCGACTCTTTAGCAGAAATTAGCGAAACCATTTACAACCTTGTACGCCGTGAGGAAGAAGAGGATGATCAGGAATCTCTAAGCGAAAGAGAAAAAGAAGTTGTAGTGTGTGTAGTAAAAGGCATGACCAATAAAGAGATTGCCGAGCACCTCTTCCTATCGATACACACGGTAAATACACACCGTAAAAACATCAGTAAGAAGCTGCAAATTCACAGTGCTTCGGGATTGACAATCTACGCTATTGTAAATAAACTTGTAGATATTAACGAAATTAAGGCCGATTAAACACTCGGCACAGGTTTAAAATGATACTTTTAGATAAAAGGAGCTTGCATTACACCAATGCAGGCTATTACTTTTTATTGGTATCCTATGCATAATTTCAGGGTTATAATCTACACCTCAAGCCTATACCCAAAAGGGTGTATTTATTCGCTGTGCATTAAGCAATACATTATTTGTACTACTGATGGGGATATGCTATTTACTTGCTTAATGGCTAAGAATGTATCTTTCTGCCGATGGTGGTTTCTTGGTTTGTTGTGGGTGGTTGTTTTGTTCATTTTTCTTCTAACTTTTCTTTCCTCTCTTTCTTCTGATAGTGTATAAATGTTCTATACCCAAAAGGGTGTATTT
>JASLCG010000012.1 GCA_030151885.1 Bacteroides sp. | reverse complement strand
TAGCAACTTTATCATCCGTAGTCTGCTGCCCAAAGGCTAAAAGACTGCTGCCCAATAGGCATGTTATGCTTAGTAAACGTTTTATTTTCATAGGTTCATTTTATTTTTGATAAACTCTTACATAATCTATACTATACTCAGCAGGGAAAATCGTTTGATCAACACCGTGAAGACCACCCCAATTCCCCCCAATAGCCAAATTCAGCTTCAAATAAAAGGGCTGATCAAATGGCCAGGCTCCATAACTACTATCGACCTGTTTTAGATATTCAAAAAAAGGTACTCCGTCACAATAACCTACCATCTTCTTATCAGTCCAAAGTAAACCATACACGTGATCCTTCTCTTCAGCCTTTTTAATATTTAGCATTCCTGTCTTTTCAGTACCTTTCACATGATTATAATCTTTCGTATGAATGGTTGATTGTACGACATTTGGTCTATAACCTACATACTCTAAAATATCAATTTCTCCATCATCAGGCCATTTGTTAAAGTTCTTAGGCATCATCCAAAAAGCTGCCCATGTTCCTTTTCCTCCTGGTAGTTTTGCTTTCATTTCGAAATACCCATACTTCCAAGACTCTTTCGTATTCATACGTGCCGATACTACATTACTTCCATTCAACGGCTGATCAATTTTTATAGCAGTAATAATTAACCTACCATCTTTAATTTTTGCAACAGTATCAGTTTTATGAAACCTATCTACATAATGCTGATCTTCATTATTTCCCCAACCATTGTTCCCGACTTCAAACCACCATTTATCATCTGGTAAAGCGGGCATTCCATTTGAATGTAGCTGCTGATCAAACTCGTCATTCCATACTAGCTTATATCCTTCAGGAACAGTATTAACTAGTAATCCTTTTTGCTGATGAATCGATAATGACACTTTTGCAGTCTCCCCCTTGAATATTATTTCAGCATCTCTTTCAAGATCCGTATCATTCTCATCAATCAACAGTTTAATAACTGTTTCACCATTGCTACCATTAACAATATCAAAAGCAATCCAATTAACAGGGTTAATAATGTTCCATTTACAATTTGCTTTAACAATAATAGAGAACACTTCTGCCTTTTCAGAACTTGTTATCGTACTTTGAGATATAGTAATACTCTCCTGAAAGTTTTCTTCAGGAGCGTTATTCTCATTGGTACTACTGCAATTAAAGAACAATATCATTACTAAAAGTAGATAAATTGTATTCTTAATTTTCATAATTATTTTAACTTATACAAAGAGTAGTATAGAATATATTAACCCTATACTACTCTAATTAATTACTCATCGAAAGAAAAATTATCAAAGAAGAAAATACCAGGTCCAGCATGCCCCTCTCCACCAAATTGAATTACAATGGCATCAAGATCTTTTCGATCTTTGACATTGCTAAAATCAAATTCAAGAGTTATCCATTTACCCTTTTGTACTTTTTCTTTTAAAATAACCACTTCATCCTCCCAAGCATTATCCCCTTTATCACTATTTTGCAATTTAACAGCTACTTGTGGTAACAACTTAGTATTAGATATCCATTCTCCAGCGATATCAAAGTCTGAATCATAATCATTATACTCTGGAATATAAACATCCATTTTCACTTTATTAACCTTAGTCAAGTCAAACTTATAATCTTCCGCATTAAAAGATAAATTTGAATAAAAAGCAGAAGTTTTTTCATAGGCACATACCTTCATGGAAGTATTAATTCCAAATGGAGCAGGGTTACTATAACTTAAACTATGTCTATCACCCATATCTTGTCCAACAAATTTGACACTCGGTTTATCACTTTCAAAATCTTCATGTAACGGAGTTGCTTTACTCTCTTTGGGTTTATCTATACTTAACTCTTTAAGGCATAAAACAAATAACCAATCTTGCTCTTCAACAGTATTGTTTACTCTGAGCCCCATTGCCTCTTCCGATAAGTATACAATTTCATATAACTGTTCACCACAGTAGTAACCTAAGTAGGCATTTCCTGTCAAAGTCATCAGTGGATGTTCTCCACTTTCATCTAGTGAGAAATTAAATGAACCACCATCAAAATTAAAGAGAGCATCGTCTCCATCAGTTTCAATTATATCAAAGTTACCTACGCTACTAGCAGATGCTTTTCTTCCACCACCTTTCCCATTATTTTTAATAATCAACTTAGTTCCATTTTGAATGAATGTATACTCAGCATCATAAATAACTTCTAAAGAGGTTCCTTCTTTATCAGCGGGTCCAGCAGCCCACCACTCTTGTGCGTAAGAGCCTTGTGGCCCAAGACCATAATGCCCTTTAAATTGGAATCCAGACGCAGCTGCTACTTCGTCAGTAAAGTTGTTATATTTATCTAATACCCAAGTCTTTCCATCTAAATTATCACCTCCACCAGTTAACATATTAAAAGTGGGTGTATCAATTAAACTAAAATCATCTTGCTCTATTATGATAATTTTGCTCAGACTACCAACAGAACCATCAGCAGCCGAAATAGTTAATGTAACGGTATATGTATCTGCTTGAGGATATACGCCCTTAACACTCTTTCCGTTCACAACCGTTCCATTGCCTAAATCCCATTTTAAGCTATGCGGTGCATCATAATTGGAGGTATTTTCAAATTCTATTATATTTTTATTACCTTCTGAAACTTTAGACTCAAAGGAGACTAATTGATCTGTTATTGATTCTATTGTTCCGAGACTATAACTTGAGCCACTTTGAGGAGAACAGCCTGATATTATATAGACCATTACACCCAATAATAGTAGTATATGTTTTTTCATAATCTTAATATTTTAAACTATTTCCACTGACCATTTTGAGTCAATTCAAACTCCGTATTTTTTGTTTTTTCCATTTCACTTTGTGGAATTGGTAAGTGTTTCATCCAGTCTTCAAACTTTCTAATAGAATTATACTCTGCTAGATTTTCAGTTAGAACACGTTCAGCATCTCCCCAGCGTACTAAATCCCAGAATCTCATACCTTCACCAAGGAACTCTCTTCTTCTTTCCAATTTAATATTTTCAGCCGTTGCTGGAATAACATTTGGTACTCCAAAAGCCCTTTCTCGAATCTGATCAAGACAAGTTTGAGCAGCTACACCTGCCTCTGCTTGATTATGCATTTTAACCAGTTCAACATAATTCAACAACACTTCAGCATATCTAAATAGGCGAAGGTTATTACAATAATTCAAATCCACATCATACGGAGCATCGTTGTATCCTTTTCTAGCCGCATATTTCCTCATAAACATACCTGTATTTTGGAAACGTCCTACATACATGCCTTCTTTCCAAACGTTAATAGACCCCTCTCTTCTACTATCTCCTTCTTCATAGATTTCATAAGCTGTTTTACGTACAGTACCAAAACCCCATCCACCTTTAAAGACATCTGAAGGATCTTTCAAATCATTTGGCGAGATAAAAGCAGGTAGGTTAGTTCCATAACCACTCCAACCACTAGCCCAACTTTTACCTTCGGGTAATTGATTACTTTCAAATACGGATTCAGAGCAGAACTCATTTTGATCTTCCCACATTGCATCAAAATCAGGGAATAAAGTATATTCACCACTATTAATAATTTCGCCCATCTCTTTCGTTACTTCAGCATAACGAGAAGTATCTTTCTGATACATAACAACCCTAGCTTTTAGCATTAGTGCTGCAGCTCTAGATGCTTTACCGGTATCTGTAGAAGAGCGCTTCATGGGTAATGCTTCAGGTTGACAAGCAACATCCAAGTCTTCCATTATTTTTTCATATATTTCATCTGCTGATAACTGTGCAGTCATATATGGAGGGTTTGTTAAAGGATTAGTAAAGAATGGAATATTACCCCAATACTTCCACAACAGATGAACGTAGTATGCTCTTAGGAAATAAGCTTCTGCAGTATACGCCGCTAGTTTTTCTTCTTCTACATTAACCGCATTTTCACAAGAGATAATCGCATTATTCGCACGTGATAAACCCGAGAAGTAGATGGTCCACAATCCCTCTACCGTTTCTGCAGAAGAGGAGGTGAACTGAGATAATTTGTAAAGCTGATTTTGGTCTCCAGCATCACCACCCCCTTTAAAAATATCATCCGACCTTAAATCAGACATCAAAAGTACACCGTTATAGTTGTTATTTGCATAGCTATCAAACAAAAGTATTTGATATGTAGAGGCCAAGTTAGAGAGTATTGCCCCTTCAGTAGCAGGTGCACCTGCTTCTTGTTGCTCAGTTGATACTGCCGACAAAAAGCTATCACCACACGCACTAAGCATGATTGCTACAAAAATCAGAATTATATTATAATATTTTTTCATTTTGTATATTCATTATATGGTTAAAAAGAAACATTAGCTCCTATTGAAATAGTTCTAGCTTGAGGATAAATACCTCTATCGACTCCAATTCTATTGTAATCACCTGTTGCTATTTCTGGATCGAACCCATCATAACTTGTAAAAGTTAATAGATTTTCAGCAGATACATATATTCTAAGGCGTTCAATAAAAGCTTTTTTAGTCCAATATTTTGGTAAGGTGTAACCTAGCTGCATCGTTTTAACTCTAAGATATGATCCATTTTTAATAAATAAATCAGAAGAACGCCAGTTTGAATTGGGATTGGCTGTTGTCATTCTTGGTATAGAATTAGATGTCCCTTCTCCATGCCAACGCTTTAGATATTCAGATGGTCTATTCATAGCAGGAATATCTCCACGAGTTGATAAATCAAAAATATCATTGCCAGTTGCACCTTGTAAAAACAGGCTAAAATCTATGCCTTTCCACTCTGCATTAAAACTTAATCCAAAAGTCCAATCGGGCATTCCTTTACCTATTTTAGTTTTATCATTATCATCAATAACTCCATCACCATTTTCATCTATAAAACGCACATCCCCTGGTTGTGCATTAGGTTGTAGTAATTTTCCATCAGCATTTGTATAAGCATTTACCTCATCCCAATTTTGAAATATCCCCGCTGTTTTATATCCATAAAAATAGGGCCATACTTCACCATTTTTCCCTTTAATAAAACTACCTAAACCTGATGTTGAATTCGATTCATATACAGCTTCTCCAGTTGCATTCCCTAACTTAATTAATTCGTTTTTAAGGTAAGATGCATTGGCTGTAATACCATAATTGAAGTCATTCACACTACTTTTCCAAGAAAGCTCTAACTCAATACCAGAATTTTTCATATCTCCAACGTTAGCTAACGGAGCACCTAACCCCACATAAGACGGAATAGGTTGATCCATCAACATTCCATTCGTCTTTTTTATGAAGTAATCAAAACCAACCCCTAATTGACCATTAAACAAACGAGCATCAAAACCTATATCAGTTTGTACAGATTCTTCCCATTTAATGTTAGGATTAGCAATATTAGATGGTGATGTACCATACTGCATTATACCATTTTTACTCTCTGAAGCGACATCATAACCACCACCAAAGTAATAGTTCTGACCACCCGACATTAAAGATGAATACCTAAAATTACCAATATTTTCATTACCATTTTTACCCCAGCTAAAACGTAATTTAAAAGAATCAAACCAATCTGGTCTATTGATATATGGTTCGTTTAATACGTTCCAGCCCAAAGATATAGCAGGAAAAGTAGCCCACTTGTGATTTGGTCCAAACTTAGAAGATCCGTCTCTACGTAAAGTTAACTGTGCCATATAACGCTCATCATAGTTATAATCCACACGGCCAAAATAAGAAGCTAAAGCTGTAAAATTATACCCACCTGTACCGCCATCTACACGCTCTTTATCTCTATCAGCTATGGCAGAATTAATATTTGCTTTAATCGCATCAAGTTCTAACAAATTATAGTCTGTTCCACTTAAGTATCTATATTTATATTTTTGTGCAGACTGTCCCAACACAACAGTTAAATGATGCTTATCATTAAATACTTGATTGTATGTAAAGACATTTTCAACCTGCCACTTAAACCCTCTGTGTAACTGACTAGTCACATAACTTTCATCTAAGAATTGATTTTGTGAAGCAAGGTAATATGGGAAATAATGTCCATCCATACCCCAAAAAGCTAAATCAGTACCATAACTACTCTTGAATTTTAACATCGGAAGAATTTCTAGTTCAGCCCAGAAATTTGAAACAAATTTATCATCATTCCAACGTTCATCATAAGGACGATTAAGCATTGCAATTGGGTTTGCAATCTCTTGAAAACCACTAGGAGGTAAGGAAAACACCTTACCATCTTTATCTTTGATTGCATTCGGATGATCTTTTAATATTTTTTCCGCAGTAGTCTCATCAGCATAAATAGGAACTAAAGGATTAAATGCTAAAGCACTACCTAATATTGAGCCATATTCTGAATTTGTTTCAATACCTCTTGAATGGCTTCTTGAGTAACCCATATTTACTCCTAGAGTTAACTTACTTATATACTTACGATTTTGGGCATCAAATACAGTATAAGTTGAATTAGAACGTAAACTTAATCGTTCATAATTAGATTTATTATAATCTCCACCTACAATACCCTCTTGATTAAAATATCCTGCTGAAAGGAAATAATTTCCTTTTTTACTTCCTCCCGAAACACTTATCTGATGACTTTGAACAGGAGCATCATAATTGAATGTTTTATCTTGCCAATCTGTGCCTTTACCCGCCGATGCTATTTGATCTGCAGTATAACGGACAGGATTTCCATCATTTAATTGAGCCTCATTCATTATTATCATATACTCCTTAGCATTCAACACAGAGCGTTTTTTCCAAGGATTCTGCCACCCATAACTAAAATCATAATTGATAGTAGCTTTTCCATCTTTACCAGACTTCGTTGTAACCAATACTACTCCATTAGCAGCTCTTGCACCATAAATTGCTGCAGAAGCAGCATCTTTCAATATTTCAATAGATTGAATATCTACAGGATTTAAAAAGTTAATACCACCATCAACAGGCATCCCATCTACAATATAAAGAGGGTCACTATTATTAACTGTACCAATACCCCTAATTCTAACTTTAGAATCAGATCCTGGCTGACCAGAACTTTGTGTAATCTGTACTCCAGAAACTTTACCTTTCAAAGCATCTTCTACTCTAGAAGGTTTTGCAATATTTAAGTCATCACCCGTAACTCTACTGATTGCAGCAGTAACTACACTTTTCTTCTGCACACCATAGCCCACAACAACAATCTCATCTAATAGATGATCTTGTTCTACTAGTTGTACATCAATTTTTGTTCTATTATTAATTAGTACCTCTTGCTCTGAGTACCCTACATAAAAAAATACTAAACTTGTTTTTGGAGAAACCTCAATTGCATAAGCCCCATCTACATCAGTAATAGTACCTTTACTAGTACCCTTATCTAAGATAGATACCCCTATCAAAGGTTCTCCTGTTTTAGAATCTGTGACAACACCTCTTACTGAGAGCAACTTCTCTTGGGCATGTACAGAAACAGTAGAAATAAGTATGACAAACATTAAAGAGATAATGTGAGTCATGATTGTGTTTCTTTTCATAATGATTTTGAAATAAAGTTAATACTTGAACTAAACGTTAACAAAATTAAAGTTTTTGTGATATAAGTCACTATTCAATCCTACTACACAGACTCTATAATTGTATATTTAAGTACTACATTAATACTACATCAGTTATTAAATACTTAATAATCAGAGATATACACTTAACTAGCTTAATAAATACCTAAATGTTAAATAAGAC
>JASLCG010000153.1 GCA_030151885.1 Bacteroides sp. | reverse complement strand
AGCAACTCCTGTTATTAAGAATGTTGATAACAATTACTTTAGTAATACAACATTAGCGTGGATGAGCTTCGGGTACGAAACATTGATTCCCCCTATTAATATTGTCACATTCTATAATTCCATTGCAAATAATGGAAAAATGATGGCACCCAGATTAGTTAAGTCTATAGAAAGAGAGGGGAAAGAGATTAAAGAGTTTCCTACTAAAGTCTTAAACTCTAGAATAGCCTCTAAAAAATCAATTAAAGAGATTCAATCAATGTTAGAGTATGTAGTCAAAGAAGGAACTGCAAAAAAATACGGACACTCAGATAAAGTTTCTATAGCTGGAAAAACAGGCTCGGCGCAAATTTCTAAAGGAGAATCAGGTTACAAAGGCAGCAACAAAGAACTGCTTGTTAGTTTTTGTGGATACTTCCCTTCCGAAGCTCCTAAGTACACTTGTCTAGTTAGCATTATTTCGAGTAATACAACTGCAGGTGGAGGAAGAGAGTCTGCCAGTGCTGCAAAAGAAATTGCAGAAAAAGTATATGGTATGAAAATAAATCACACAAACTCTGATATAGAAAAAATAGAAGATTCAAAGCTACAAAAGCCTCTTATTAAGAGAGGACTTCTCAGTTCCACTATTAAAGTTTTAAAAGAACTAGATATAGAGTATACAAATAAAGGAGACTACGATAAAAATAGCATTACAGAAGCTAAAATAAGCCAAGATAAAGAGTTAATTATTGAAAAAGTAAATACTAATCCCAAACTCGTACCTTCTGTATATAATATGGGTGCTAAGGATGCTGTATATACTCTTGAGTCCTTAGGTTTAAATGTCACTCTTATAGGAAAAGGTAAAGTTTTCAGGCAATCAATTCAAGCCGGACAACCTATTAGAGTTGGAAGCACTATTAAAATAGAATTACATTAATGAAATAGAATATGTTACTACAGCAGTGTATTGAAAAACTAAAAGTATTAGAGCTGATAGGTTCTGATGCAATAAATATAAATAACATTCAGATAGACTCTAGAAAAGTTACTGACAACACCCTTTTTATAGCAATTAAAGGAACGCAAACAGATGGTCATAAATACATCACTCAAGCTATAAAGAGTGGAGCTAAAGCAATTGTTTGCTCCACGCTACCAACTATTTTAGACAAAGAAACTACCTATATTAAAGTTATTAACACAGAAATTGCGCTAGGTTGCATAGCTACAGTTTTCTATAAAAACCCCACAGATAACCTAAAACTTATTGGTGTAACTGGAACAAACGGAAAAACTACTACAGCTACACTTCTATACGATTTGTTTAAAGCTCTTGGATACAAAACTGGGCTTATTTCAACAGTCTGCAATAAAATAGGGAATAGTGAGTTCGAAACATCCCATACAACCCCTGACGCTATTACACTTAATAGATTGTTAAGCAAAATGGTAGAAGCTGGTTGCGATTACGCATTTATGGAGGTAAGCTCACACGCTATTGATCAACACAGGATTGAAGGATTGAAGTTTACCGGTGCTGTTTTTACAAATTTGACTAGAGACCACCTAGATTATCATAAGACTGTAGAAAACTATATAAAGGCAAAAAAAACATTCTTCGATAACCTATTACCAAATGCATTTTCACTAGTTAACATTGATGATAAGCAAGGGTCTATTATGATTCAAAATACCAAATCCAGCAAATACGCTTACTCATTAAGCAAGACTGCTGATTTTAAAGCCAAAATCTTAGAGCTTATGTTGGATGGTATGTTGCTGACTATAAATAATAAAGAGTTATTCATAAGATTTACAGGAAAATTTAATGCATACAATGTTCTAGCTGCATACGGAACAGCGCTATTACTTAACCAAAATGAAGAAGAGGTTTTACTTGCATTATCAAGCTTGAGTCATGTAGCTGGTAGATTTGAAACACTTAAGTCTCCGACAGGATTCACAGCAATAGTAGACTATGCACATACTCCAGATGCTTTGGAAAATGTTTTAACAACTATACGAGAAATTATTAATAATAAAGGAAGTATAATCACTGTCTGTGGTGCTGGTGGAAATAGAGATAAAGGTAAGCGTCCTTTAATGACTAAAGAGGCCTTAAAATATAGCGATAAAGTAATCTTAACTTCTGACAACCCTAGGTTTGAAGAACCTCAAAACATAGTAAAAGATATGCTGGAAGGAATCAATGATTCTAAAAGTAAAGCAAAAATACTAACTATATTAGATAGAAGGGAAGCTATTAAAACTGCATGTTTTATAGCACAGCCCAATGATGTTATATTAGTTGCAGGCAAAGGACATGAAAACTACCAATCTATAAAAGGAGTAAATCACCACTTCGATGACAAAGAAGAATTAACAAACATTTTTAACACACTACAACTTTAGAAACCATGCTATATTACCTATTCAATTGGCTTGAGAAATTTAACTTTCCTGGAGCGGGAATGTTCAGCTATACATCTTTTAGAGCTATACTAACCATAATATTGGCTCTACTTATATCTACCATATTTGGAGATAAATTCATTGATGCTCTGAAAAAAAAGCAAATTACAGAAATACAAAGAGATCCAAGTATAGATCCTTTTGGAGTCAACAAAATAGGAGTCCCAAGTATGGGGGGTGTTATTATTATAGTTTCTATAATAATACCATGCATTCTATTGGGAAAATTACATAATATATATATGATCCTGATGCTAATAACAACCGTATGGCTAGGGATTATTGGCTTTACAGACGATTACATTAAAGTATTTAGAAAAAACAAAGATGGCCTAAGAGGTAGATTTAAAGTGTTGGGCCAAGTTGGGTTAGGGCTTATTGTCGGTCTTACTATATACTTAAGCCCAGATATTGTTATACGAGAAAATCATGAAGTAAGAACTACTCATAATGGAGAAATAGAAGTAGTGCATGCTAAAAAAAATATAAAATCGACCCAAACGACTATACCATTTTTTAAGAATAACAACCTCGACTATGCTGATCTAGTTGCTTTTATGGGTAAACATAAACAAGCAGCAGGATGGGTCCTATTTGTTATTGTAACGATATTTGTTGTAACAGCTGTTTCAAATGGGGCTAACCTTAATGATGGGATGGATGGAATGGCTGCTGGAAACTCGGCTATTATTGGTGTAGCATTAGGGATTCTAGCTTACTTATCGAGCCATATCGAATTTGCTAGCTATTTAAATATTATGTATATACCTGGAAGTGAAGAACTAGTAATATTTATATGCGCATTTGTTGGTGCCCTTATCGGATTTCTATGGTATAATGCTTATCCAGCTCAAGTATTTATGGGAGATACAGGGAGTTTAACTGTTGGTGGAATAATTGCTGTTTTTGCTATTATTATACATAAGGAGTTACTAATACCAATTTTATGTGGTGTGTTTTTAATGGAAAACCTATCAGTGATCCTACAAGTTAGATACTATAAGCTAGGAAAAAGAAAAGGTGTTAAACAAAGAGTTTTTAAAAGAACTCCTATACATGATCATTTTCGTACAACAAAAGCTCAACTAGACCCAGAGTGTTCATATATTATTACAAAACCAGAGAATGTATTTCATGAATCTAAGATCACAATCAGATTCTGGATCATTACAATTCTTTTAGCAGCTATAACTATTGTAACTTTAAAAATTCGATAATCATGAGTGAAAAAATAGTTGTGTTAGGAGGAGGAGAAAGTGGTGTAGGAGCTGCTATTCTTGCACAAATACAAGGCTATAATGTGTTTGTATCAGACTCTTCTATTATTAAAGATAAATATAAAGATGAGTTAAATCAATACAGCATTAACTGGGAGCAACAACAACACACAAAAGCCGAAATTCTTAGTGCTAATAGAATTATTAAAAGTCCTGGAATTCCTTTAACAGCTCCAATAGTCAAAGAAGCTATAGCACTCAACATACCTATAATCTCAGAAATAGAGTTTGCTGCAGAGTTTTCTAATGCAAAAATGATTTGCATTACTGGCTCAAATGGTAAAACTACAACAGCAAGTCTCATTTTTCATATTATGAAACAGGCTAAGCTTAATGTCGGTTTAGCTGGAAATATAGGGTATAGTTTAGCAAGACAGGTTGCATTAACTAACCATGATTATTATGTCATAGAGTTAAGCTCTTTTCAACTTGATAACATGTATAAGTTTAAAGCAAATGTGGCAATACTACTTAACATAACTCCAGACCACCTAGATAGGTACGAGTATAAGTTTGAAAAGTATGCAGATTCTAAGTTTAGAATTACTCAAAACCAAAAACATGAAGATCATTTCATTTACTGGAAAGATGACATGACAATACAAGAAGGTATTGAAAGTAGAAATTTATTAGCTACTATGCATCCTTTTACTTTAAAAGATATTGACTTTATAAGCGATAGAACTGTACACATCTGCAAAAGTGAGATAGTAATAAATAGTGAGCTTAAGATTCCTATTTCAAAGCTGAATTTAATTGGCACACATAATTTATTAAACACAATGGCTGCATGCACAGCTTTGAATATTTTAGGTTTATCCCAAAAAGATGTAGTCGAGGGTTTACAAACTTTTCATTCTGTTGAACATAGACTTGAGTTTGTTAAAAGTCTAAAAGGTATAGACTTTATAAATGACTCTAAAGCTACCAACATAGACTCTTGTTTTTATGCTTTACAAGCAATGCATAAAAAGACGATACTTATATTAGGAGGGGTAGATAAAGGAAACGATTACAATACACTATTACCTTTAATAAATGAAAAGTGTAAAGTTTTAATCTTTTTAGGAAAAGACAATAATAAATTAATCAATTTTTTCTCAAAAACAGAAATACCCTACATATCAGTAGATAACATGAAGACAGCGGTGCAAACAGCTTATCAGAAGGCTGAAGCTGGAGATGTAGTCTTATTAAGTCCATGCTGTGCTTCTTTCGACCTATTTACTAGTTATGAAAATAGAGGAGACATATTTAAAGAATGTGTAAATACACTATAAAATGGATCTAATAGATAAAATTTTTAAAGGAGATAAAGGTATTTGGATAGCATTTGGCTTTTTATGTATCATATCAATTCTAGAGTTCTTTAGTTCATCTAGTTCACTCTCATATAAGACTGCAGATCACTGGTCACCACTAACAAAGCATATTATGACACTATTTATTGGTTTCATAGCTATGGTAGTAACTAGTTGTTTTAATTATACTAAAGTCAGAATTTTTCTTCTATATGGATTAGGGTTTATAGCTTGCTCCACATTACTTTACGCCTCTGTCAAAGGATTTATGGGACATGGACTACTTAATGGGACATCAAGATGGTTATACGTACCGTTTACAGGAATTACATACCAACCATCAGAGCTTGTTAAACTTTGGCTAATAATAGTAACAGCGCATTTTCTTAGCCTTAATCAAGCTAGCAAAGAAAAAGATAATAAAAGGACATTGATTAATATTATTGGTATATCAGCACTGCCAGTAATACTAATTACTCTTGAAAACTTTTCTACTGCAGCACTCATCTCATTAGTAATATTAATCATGTTGTGGATTGGGCAGATTAACTGGAGATTCTTTGCCTTGTTAATAGGTGTTGTAGTTTCTATTACATTTATCAGCTACTCTGCGTATAAAATATTCCCAAATGCTAATATATTTAGGCGTGTACCGACTTGGGAAGCTAGGTTTGTAAAATTCTTAGCTGCAGAGAATGTCCCTCCCGAACAATACGACCTTGATGCCAATAGACAAAGAGGAAATGCAAATATTGCTATCAGCAAAAGTAACTTATTAGGCTCTGGGTTTGGGAACTCAACTCAAAGAGATCTTGTCAGCCATGCCTACTCTGACCTAATCTTTGCTATTATAATAGAAGAAACTGGGTTAATTGGAGGAGCATTTGTTATCTTTTTATATCTTATGATATTGTTGCGGGTTGGAAACATATCTAATAAACTAAAAGACCCATATGCCATTTTATTTATCCAAGGAGTTGCTTTAATGATAGCATTACAAGCGCTAATACATATCTTTGTATCTGTAAACATTATGCCAATTACAGGACAACCACTACCAATTATAAGCAAAGGTGGTACTAGCATCGTTATAAACTGCTTTGAATTAGGTCTTATTCTTAGTATTTCTAGAAGTATCAGACAAGAGAAAGAAGATACTATAGACAGTGATAATAATGAAGAGCTAATTGAGAACTAGTTATTTATAAGCTATAATTTAAAAATTATGAGAGTTATTATTAGTGGAGGTGGCACAGGAGGTCACATTTTCCCAGCTATTTCTATAGCAAACGAAATAAAGAAAAGAGAACCAGATGCGGCAATCCTTTTTATAGGTGCTGAAGATAGAATGGAAATGGATAGAGTTCCACAAGCAGGCTATGAAATTGTAGGCTTACCAATTAAAGGTTTTAACCGTAAAAATCTATTTAAAAATATTCCCATAGCTTATAAGCTAATAAAGAGCTTATATAAAGCTAGAAAAATTATAAAAAATTTCAATCCTGATGTGGTGGTTGGCGTAGGAGGTTTTGCTAGTGGTCCAACTTTAAAAATGGCCGCCAAACTAGGCATACCAACACTTATTCAAGAGCAAAATTCATACGCAGGAGTCACCAACAAGTTATTAGCTAAAACTGCTCACAAGATATGTGTATCCTACCCTAAGATGGAGAGATTTTTCCCCGCTAATAAAATACTTATAACTGGAAATCCTGTAAGACAAGACTTGCTTAGCCCAGGTAGTACAAAAGAGGTTGCAGTTAAAACTTTTAACTTAGATCCCAACAAAAAAACAGTACTAATCATAGGGGGGAGCCTGGGTGCAAAATCTATTAACACAGCAATGCTCCAAAACTATGATAAATTAAGTAAAAGTCCATATCAGTACATTTGGCAAACAGGATCATTATACCACAACAATATTAAACATGAATTACAAGATAGAGCTTCTAACAATATCGCTATACTAGACTTCATCTCTGATATGAAAGAGGCATACATAGCAGCAGATTTAGTAGTATCAAGGGCTGGTGCTGGATCTATATCTGAATTCTGCTTACTAGGAAAACCTACCATTTTGATTCCTTCACCAAACGTTGCCGAAGATCATCAAACTAAAAATGCTTTAGCACTAACAGCAGTAAATGCAGCTATAATGATAAAAGATAGTGAAGCTAGTAGCAAACTATACTTTACCATAGAACAAGTTATATCTGATGATAAAACACTTGATACTTTAAAAACAAATATTTTGAAACTAGCTTTACCAAATTCAGCAGAAATAATTACTAATGAAGTGATAAAACTAACTAAGATTAAAAACAAATGAAGATAGAACAGATAAAGTCAGCCTATTTTATTGGAGCTGGTGGCATTGGTATGAGTGCTCTAGTTAGATATTTCTTGCACTTAGGGGTTAATGTTGCAGGCTACGACAAGACCGCATCAACATTGACAAAGGACCTTATTAATGAGGGAGCTAATATACACTTCGAAGACAATATTGCACTCATTCCAGAATCTTTCAAAACAGATAAGACATCCACATTGATTATATACACTCCTGCTATCCCCTCTTCTAATACAGAACTTAGCTTTTATAAAAAAGAAGGGTTCAATCTAATGAAAAGATCAGAGGTACTGGGTATTATAACACAATCTCTCAAAGGTCTTTGTGTTGCTGGTACACATGGAAAAACAACTACATCAACTATATTGGCGCATATACTACATTCGTCACACGTAGGCTGTAATGCTTTTCTAGGAGGAATATCTCATAACTATCACACTAACCTATTATTAAATAGCGAAAGTCCATATGTGGTTATAGAAGCCGATGAATTTGATAGATCCTTTCACACTTTACATCCTTATATTTCAATTATTACATCTGCTGACCCTGACCATCTTGATATTTATAAAGATGCACAACAGTACAAAGAGAGCTTCGAGTATTACTCTTCTTTAATAGATGCTAATGGAGCTTTAATAATAAAAGAGGATGTAGAGCTAAACTTAAAACTAAAAGAGGGTACAAGACTCTTTAAATACTCCATTAACCAAGGAGATTTCTACGCAGAAAATATTATAATAAATAATGGTGAAATACACTTTGATTATATTAGCAATGAGCATATAATTCGTAATATAAAATTAGGAGTTCCTCTAAAAGTTAATATTGAAAATAGTGTTGCAGCAATAGCTGTTGCCCTTATGTGTGGAGTGCAACCTGAAGAAATTAAATTAGCTATAGCTAATTTTAAAGGTATAGAAAGGCGATTTGACTTTATCCTTAATAATGATAATAATGTACTTATTAGCGACTATGCACACCACCCCGAAGAGATTAAGCGAAGTATTGATTCTGTAAAAGAATTATATAAAGGAAGAGAAATAACTGTAATATTTCAACCTCATTTATATACTCGTACAAGAGACTTTTATAAAGAGTTTGCAGAGAGTTTATCTACTGCTGATAAAGTTGTTATTATGGATATTTACCCAGCAAGAGAGGAACCAATTAAAGGAGTTGACAGTAAGCTCATATTTGACAACATCAAAAATGTTGATAATAAATTCTTGAGCAATAAAGAGAATATTTGTAATTTAATAAAGAATTTAAAATCCGATATTCTACTAACACTAGGTGCGGGAGATATAAATTTATTATTACCAAAGCTTAAAGAGACTTTAAACTTAAAAAAATAAAGACTGATGGTAAAGAAAGTCATCAAACTTATATTATACCTATTAATCATTATAGCAATTACTTATATCGCTTGCTATGTAAATCGTGTCCATAAACAGGAGATGATTTGCTCTGACGTAAGTATAAATATAATCGATTCTATTAATGGGAAGTATATCAAGACAAATGACATTATTGCCACTTTAAATGCTAAAAAGATAAACCCTAAAGGAGAAAAGTTAAATCAAATATCTACTTCTAATATAGAGCGTGAATTATATACTTTACCTCTTGTCGATGAAGTTCAGTGTTATAAAACTCCTAAGGGAAACATAAACATAGATATTAAACAGAGAATCCCTTTTATAAAAATATATAATACAAGTCGTGGAGAAAAGTACTATATTGATAACAAGGGAGAAATTATGCCCAAAGGAACAAGTTCAACTCAACCTGTAATTGTAGCAAGTGGTAATATTAATAAGGATTTTGCAAAAAAAGAGCTATATTCATTTGGAGTCTTTATTAATAGTAATGACTTTTGGAGCAACCAAATACTACAAATATATGTTATATCACCTACAGAAATTGAATTAATACCAAGAGTAGGAGATCATATTATATATATAGGTAGTTTAAAAGAAATAGAATTTAGGCTAGATAGATTAAAGAGGTTTTATACGAATGTACTAAATAAGATAGGATGGGATGAATACAAAACCATTAACATAGAATTTAGTAATCAAATAATCTGTAGTAAGAAAAAAAAATAAATATATAGGGGAAATATGGCTATAAGAAAGTTGATAGCAGCAATTGAAATATCTTCAACAAGATTAATCGGAATCGCTGGCAGCAAACAAGAAGATAATACACTTAAAATACTCGCACTTACTGATACTAGTGCGACATCTTTTATGCACAAAGGAATGGTCTTTAATATTGATAAGGCTAAACTCGCTATAAAAAGTATTATAGAACAGCTAGAAAATCAATTAGACTCTAAGATATCTAAAGTGTATTTAGGTATTAACAGCTTATCTACACACTCTGTTTCTACAACACTTTCCAAATACTTTACTGAAAAAACCCATATTACTGCTGATATTTTGGCTCAATTAAAGGCCGAAAATAAAAAAAATATTGAGAACAAATATGGCTTAGCTATTCTAGAAAGCATCCCCCAAGAATATGAAGTAGAAAATTTAGAAAGAACATCGCCTATAGGGGTAAGGACTTCTGCTCCACTTAAAGCGAGATTTGTCAATATTTTATGTAGAAAGAGTGTTGTTGACAACTTAAACTTATGCTTTGAAAAAGAAGAGTTTAAAATCAGTGATATTAAATTATCTCATCTTCTTTCCGCTAATGTTTTATTAACTGAACAACAAAGAAATAGAGGCTGTGCTTTTATTAATTTTGGTGCAGAAACAACCGCACTCTCAATATACAAAAAAAACATATTAAGATATCACGTGGTTATTCCATTGGGAGGCCAGTCTCTAACTAGAGATCTTACAAAGCTACAAGTAGATCAAGACAGAGCAGAAATTATTAAACAAGCTTATGGAGATGTAGACTATCATGAGCAAGATAGAAATAATCCAAATACTATTTTTGCAGAGACTGGAAAAGATAAAGAAATTCCATTATTCGAAATAAATGCTTGTTTAAAAGCTAGACAAGAAGAGATATTAGTAAATATAAAAGAGCAAATCAAACACTCTAACTACAAAGATGAGCTTAGTGACGGAATAATAATATTTGGAGAAGCTGCTAAAATAAAAAATTTAAAAAAATTAATTGCTAAAATCTTCGATACTGATAAAATCGAAGAAGCTACACCTAGCTTCCCTAAAATCGAATATTCCGAAATTTTCAAAAACTTCTTTGATCCTGCTCAAATACATAAAATAACAACCCCACTTGCACTAATAATGACAGGTGAGGAAAATTGTACTTTTATAAAAGATGGAGATCAGCCCTACAACTTGTTTGGAGAAGATGAGTTAATGGAAAAACAAAAAGAGGATGAAGACAGAATAAAAGAAAAATCGGAAAAAATACAACAAGAAGCTGAGGAAAAAGCCAGAAAGTTAGAAGAGGAAAAAGAGGCTGAAATACAAAAAATCATTCAACAAGAGAAAGAAGAAGAACTAGAGAGAAAAAGGAAAGAAGCTGAAAAAGAAGAGATCAAAAGAAGAAAACAAGAAAAAAAAGACAACTCTGCAATTCAGAAAATAGCAAAATGGTTTGGAAAGACTGTTAATGGTTTGTCTCAAACAACCTTTTCGGACGATGATGATGAAAACAATTAAACTATGTGTGGCATGAGTAATAAAATAGATATTAGCGATTTAGATAAGTTTAATATTCCAGCTAGTAGAAATAAAATTATTAAAGTAGTTGGCGTAGGTGGAGGTGGAAGCAATGCCGTAAGCCACATGTACAAGCAAGGAATACATGATGTTTCATTTGTACTATGTAATACTGATAACCAAGCACTAGAAGAGTCTGACATCCCCGTTAAAATCCAGTTAGGCAAAACTGTCACAAATGGATTAGGTGCTGGTAATAGACCTGAGAAAGCTAAAGCTGCTGCTGAAGAGAGTGCGGAAGAAATTAGAAATCTCTTCAATGATGGAACTAAAATGGTTTTTGTTACTGCTGGTATGGGCGGCGGTACTGGTACTGGTGCAGCTCCAATTATAGCAGGTATTGCAAAAGAAATGGGAATATTGACTGTTGGAATAGTTACAATACCGTTCCTTTTTGAAGGTACTGTCAAAATTCTACAAGCTCTCAATGGAGTCGATCAGTTAGCTAAAAATGTTGATGCTCTACTAGTTATCAACAACCAAAGACTTCGTGAAATTCATGGAGACTTACCTGTTAAAGAAGCTTTTGCAAAAGCTGATGACACTCTTACAGTAGCAGCAAAAAGTATAGCAGAGATTATCACTCTAAAAGGTGCAATAAATTTAGACTTTGCTGATGTTGAAACAACTCTTAAAAATGGTGGAGTAGCCATTATGAGTACTGGTGTTGGTGAAGGAAAAGATAGAATTAAAGACGCTATAAGCAATGCCTTGAAGTCGCCACTTCTTAATAATAATGACATATATAATGCCAAAAAAATTATGCTAAACTTCTATTGTAATGAAAAGAACATTATGATGGATGAGTTTGCAAACATAGATAGCTTTATGTTACAGTTTAAAGAGCATGATATGGAAGTTATTTGGGGGCTTAATTATATGAATGATTTTGATCAACAAGTGAAAGTTACAATTCTTGCTACTGGATTTGGTCTTAATGATATCCCTGTATATAAAGCCAATAAAGATGAAACAGAACAACAGAAAGCAAAATTAGCCATCAAAGAGAAAAATCAACAAATAGAGACAGAAAGAATAATAACTGCATACGGAGATCAGGCTAAAGAATTTATGTATCATAAGCTCTCCAAGAAAATTCAGTACTATATTTTCACTAAAGAGAGTCTATGCAATGACGCTGTCATAAATCTCGTAGAAAACACACCAACTATAGAGAGAACTAATAGCTTTTTATCTAGTATAGAGGCTACAGCAGATAGTTTAAAACATACAAACTCCGAGGATATATCTAATGTACAACACAATGTAGTAGATAGCCATTCGGAACAAGAGGATACTAAGGACGGTACTAAAATAATTTTTTAATATTAATAATATGACATTATTTGAACAAATAAATGAGGATTTAAAATCCGCAATGAAAGCCAAAGACAAGGTAGCTTTACAATCTTTACGAAATGTCAAAAAACTTTTTTTAGAAGCTCAAACTGCGCCTGGAGCCAATCATGAATTAAAAGACACTGACGCAATTAAGATAATTCAAAAACTTGTAAAACAAGGTAAAGATTCTGCTCAGATATACACTGAACAAAACCGACAAGATCTTGCTGAAGAAGAACTTGCTCAAATCGAGATATTCAACAAATATCTGCCAAAACAGCTATCTGATGAGGAACTAGCAAAAGAGATTTCTAGTATTATCGCTAGCGTAGGAGCTTCTAGTATGAAAGATATGGGCAAAGTAATGGGACTAGCAACAAGCAAACTAGCTGGAAAGGCTGAGGGAAGAGCTATCTCACAAAAAGTGAAAGAATTGCTTTCTTAAAATACTATTATTCTCATAGAGTTGTACTTATATATTCTCTATGAGAATAATTCTTTTAATACATCTAAAGACTTTAAGTCAGATACTCCAGGTATATGTATCTTATAATAAGATATTATATAATCTAAAATTTGCCCCCTTTCTAGTCGAGACATTTTAAAAAGATGCATTGTTTTGTAACTCATCCTAGATAAATACAATATATTTTTAGCTTCTTGAGGTATAATGTATTGATTATGTTCATTTGGTTTTGAGCGACAAAAAACAGCATTTCTCATATCAAAATAATCCCCTTCCGTATACTCTTCTACATTAGGATATAATCCTAAAAACAATAATAACTTTATTAAGAAAACAATATGAAAATTAGCATACCCTACCCTACATTCATCTAACCAGATTAATGAATTATGTATGTATAAGAATAAATACTCGTTACTTACATCTTCCTTTACAACATTAAAAATTATTTCTGACAAGAAAAAAACCAATGACATTTTATAAGGATCATACGGTATACTAGTATAGGGTCTTGAAAACCTTACATCCTTTATTTTAAAAAAACCTTTATTAGATTTTCTATAAAGATTAATATCAAGTAGGAACAGTGGTTGATAAAAATTCATCTTACTATTAGACCTTTTTCCTTTAGGAATAGAAACTAATGCAGTACACTTACCTAAATCCTTCGTATAAAGATCTAGAATGTTATATCTATCGTTATATTTTATTTGCCTCAATACAAAAGCTTGGCTAATTATATCCATATATAAGCGTAATTTGAATCAATAAATATAAGAAGTATTTACCTATTATCTACAATAAAAAACAGGCATGAATAAAATTATCTATTATAACAAGCTTATTTTCAGCATCTATATCTTTTTTTATAAAAAAAATAGTCAAAATATTTTGTAGTAAAAGAAATATGCCATACATTTGCATCGCAATTAAGGAAAAGTGATGTACTTTTTATAAAACAAAAAGAGCACTTCAAAATGGCCCGTTCGTCTATCGGTTAGGACGCCAGGTTTTCATCCTGGAAAGAGGAGTTCGATTCTCCTACG
>JASLCG010000100.1 GCA_030151885.1 Bacteroides sp. | reverse complement strand
CTAAATGGTATCTTTTTGATGTATTTATATGCATCTTAACCAAGGTGTCGTTTAGTGTTGTTAACTTTTTTATATTTGAATTTTAAGTTAAATAAACACAAGCAATTCTCTCTCTAACTCATCAGGTCCTTTCAGAAAGCTATTTTATAATAGAGTAATAATTTTTACAAATAGGTTATAGGCACTTTTGTAGTTGTGAAATTGGCAACTATTCAAATCACATCTTTTTAGTATAGGATTTAGGGTCTATTGGCTATTATTTTTATAAAAATTATTTACTGATTCAATAAAATATGATGTACAACATATTATTTAGTGTTAATAAATAGTGTATTTATCTATAAAAAGGGAGGGGTATTATAAAAATGTATAAATAGAAATGTCTTAGCAAGAACTTTTGGTTGAACGTGTTTTTTAGAATGTATTTTTAATTAACTTTACCCTTAGAAATTAAACAAACTTACTTTTGAAAATGGATAGAACTACGTTCGTTGTCTCTCTTTGGGCAGCGCTAATACTGTGTAGTTGTACTAAAGTTACTTCGGTACATTTGATAGATAACCCCACTAATAGAGATATAACCATAACTATAGATGGTGTAACATCGGTTATTCCTGCATTAAGCTACTCTAAACAGCTTTTTGAGGCAGGTATTCATCAGTTAATTTATAATGGAGACTCTGTATATTTTGTTGTATTACCTACAGAAAAGAGTGGTTTAATAAATCCTACTCTTAGTACTTACTATATAGGGGTTACTCTGATAGATAGTAAGGATTTATTGGAGGAGCAACCAATAGGTGATAATAAGATACCAAGAAATTTATTATCGACTCAAAATAGGCCTTTACCTATTACCAATAAAGATAGTGTATTATTACTGAGTGAACTTTTTATTGATCCTAGTTTATTTGATGTCTTTATTGATCATAATGCGTTTGAAGCAGAAAAAGAAATTAGTGCTTTAGCTCGTTTAGATTCTACAGTTTCTATTAAAAAATTGGGTAGGTTCTTAGATATAGATTACCAGATACATGATAGAGCGCTTCTTTCAGAAAAAACTAGGCATCAGAAAAAATGCTCTGAGCCACTAGTAGTCAGAGATTATGATAAGAACTACGGTAATATTAACGGGATGGTAATGCCCCAATGTGATGTAAGTTTATTTATATGCGATAGTGCAAAGATACATGTTACTAAGCTATTAAGTACTTATAAGAAATGGATTCAAATGAAAGGAGAAGATTTTACTACAACCTATTATAATGCACTTTTAAAGAATAAAATAGCAGAGATGGGTAATTTATGTCACAATACCTATGCAATAGATCCTTCGCTTCAATATTTTAGAGAAAAAGTAAAAGAGGGATTACCAGATAGTAGGTACACCATATTTAAAATAGATAAACGTTTTTTTTAATAGTCAAATGTGTGTAAACACGGAAAGAGCTGCATTAGTATAATACTATGCAGCTCTTTTTTATACTATAAAAGTATGTGGTAACGTGGAAATATACTATGCTTCCTTTTGATGCTCCTTAATATACAAGTAACCAAAAACCATACCTACCATACCTGCTCCACCAATAATATTACCTATGGTAACAGGTAGTAAGTTATCAAGAAGAAAAGTGGTCCAACTAATATCTGCACCAGTGTACATAGCAGATGGAATGAAAAACATATTGGCTATGGAGTGTTCATATCCTAATGTAACAAACAACATAATAGGAATCCAAATTCCGATACATCTACCCAAGGTATCTTTGGCCGTAAATGCCATAAACATAGCTATACAGACTAAAAAATTAGCCCCTATACCTTTAAGTAAGGCCGATGTAAAACTTAAATTAACTTTTGCTTCGGCTAGTCGATGCAGATACTCTACCCATGGGCTTGCAGCAAGTAATCCTACCTCGTAGTTAAGAAGAATTGCTACAATTTGGACACCAATAAAATTAAAAGTATATGATAGTAAGAGATATTTGCCCATAGTAACCCAATTTATCTTTCGTTTCATATTGGAGAGTGTGAAGGCTGCGCAATTACTAGTAAATAAATCTGCACCTGTTATAGATACCATAATAAGTCCCACAGGGAAGGGTACTCCTGCTAGAAAACGTATTAAGCCAGGATGAGTATTCTCCATACCAGATATACCTCCAGCAACTATAACTGATAATAGGCCTCCGAAAGCTATAAATGCTCCACCTAGTGTAGAAAGTATGCAGAACTTAAGGAGTGGAAAGCCCATCTTATTCTGTACGGTTGCGGCAAACTGATGTGTCGCTTCTTTAGGATTATAATAATTTTCCATTAATATATTGTTTTTAAATATCTTGGCAAAGATACGTACAGATGGAGTTATTATTATAAACTCTTAAAGCTGCTCATTATGGTTACTTGTGTGTATTTTAAATTTAAATACTTCGTTATAAATGTGTTATCTATTTTTACGGGTCTTTTATATCTTATTTTTTTGAAGTTTGATATACTTATTTAAGTCTATTTTTGAAAATATATATAAATTTTAGCAATAAATCTTTATTGTTTGAACAAATGTGTTTTTAGGGTGGTAAAAGATGTATTTACTTATAGTATAGTAGATTATATAAAAAAGTAAGGTGTGTTGTTAGCTAACATCACACCTTACTTTTTTATTTAGTCTTTATTACTCTTTTGTCATAAATAGGTATGCATAGGCCATACCAACAAATCCAGCTCCTCCAATGAAGTTGCCTAGTGTAGCAGGTACTAGATTGTTTAGTATAAAATCGGACCATGTAATATCTGAACCAATGTAAATAGCAGTAGGGACGAAAAACATATTAGCAATGGAGTGTTCGTATCCTAAAGTTACAAATAGCATTACAGGAATCCATATACCAATACACTTCCCCCAGATATCTTTAGCAGCATAGCCCATAAACATCCCTAAGCATACTAACCAGTTGGCTCCAATTCCTTTTAAGAACACAGTTGAGAAATCTTGGTACACTTTACCACTTGTATAAGTCATTAAATAGTTTGACCATGGTTCTGAATTTAGTAAGCCTACTTTACTTGTCAGTAAAATAGCAACTAGTTGTGTACCAATAAAATTAAATAGATAGGATAGGCATAGGTATTTTATTAGTTGCATCCAGCTGACTTTACGGCTTATTCTAGACATTGTAAATGCTGCACAATCACTTGTAAATAAATCTGCACCTGTAATTGAAACCATAATTAGACCAACAGGGAATAAGGCTCCTGCTACGAACTTAACTAAACCAGGGTTTGCGTCTCCAATACCTGGCATACCACCAGCAACCATTACGGAGAGTAATCCACCAAATGCAATAAATGCTCCACCGAGTATTGCTAAAAAACAAAATTTAATAAGGGGATAATTCACTTTATTGCATGCCGTTGCTGCAAAATTTAAAGAAGTCTCTTTTGGACTGTAATAATTAATCATGCTCTATTTTATGTAAATACACTTACAAAGATATAGCTTTCTTTATGAGAAAGCTATATTTCTAGTTATGTAAAAATAGTGCTAGCATAACTATCTAAAGCAAAAGCATTCGTATCTAGTGCTAATTTTTTATATTAAACTAGTTACTTAAAATACTAAACTCTCTTTTGTTTAATGGTACTAAAACGTAACTTTTATTACTGTTGTGCAGTTTCAATTAGCTTTTTTAAGTAGCTATAACTCTCTACATATTTATAGTTTACGAGTCCATAAGCTTGGTTGTGAATTTTAAAATAAATTTTGACACCATCTTTATGGGGTTCAAATTTAGCTACGGAATGAATGTTTATCATCTCCTTAATTCCTTTTGCTGTAGTTACTTCTATAAAATTTTTCATAATAAAAAGATTGGTTTAATTGTGTTTTATAACTGCATTTTAAGATGCTAGCATATAATCTTTGCTATTATATCTTATTAAGATTGTAATAATATAACATTTTATAGAAACTTGTTTTGGTTTTGCCAACTTTATTTGATTGTGTATTATGGTATTTAAAGTTTTTAAATACCCATATCTGTTTAATACTAATGTCAAGTAATTTTACATTAGTGTAAATATTTTTTACAACAAGCATTAACTTGTTTGTGTTCAATGTTCTGTATATTAAATGGTTAGTTGTTTTGGCATAGCATTCGCATTTA
>JASLCG010000096.1 GCA_030151885.1 Bacteroides sp. | reverse complement strand
ATAAAGGGCAAAAGGTAACTATTAAGTTAGATGTATATCCTAATGAAACTTTTGAGGGTAATATTAGCATTGTTTATCCAACAATTAATCCTGATACTAGAACTTTTAATGTTGAGATTAAAATAAATAACATCAACAAAAAAATTCGTCCAGGCATGTATGCTAGAGCAGAACTTAACTACGGTGAAGTTGATAGGGTAGTAGTACCAGATTTAGCTGTTATTAAGCAAGTTGGTTCTGGAGATAGATTTGTTTATGTCTATAAAGATGGAAAAGTTTATTATAAAAAAGTAGAACTTGGTAGAAGACTAGGTAATGAAATAGAATTAATATCTGGTGTAGAAAATAATTCGCAAGTAGTTATAGCTGGACAATCAAGACTAGCAAATGATATTGCTGTAGAACTACTTAAGTAGTTATTAAACTAATCTCAAAAATATAAAAATATAAATTATGAGTTTATACGAAGGAGCTGTTAAAAAGCCGATTATGACATCGTTATGCTTTTTAGCTGTAGTAATTTTTGGACTCTTCTCTTTATCAAAACTCCCTGTAGATTTGTATCCAGATATAGATACAAATACTATTATGGTTTTAACGGCCTATAAAGGAGCAAGTGCTTCAGATATTGAGAATAATGTAACAAGACCATTAGAAAATACTTTAAACTCGGTTAGTAATCTTAAGCATATTACTTCTAAATCATCCGAGAATATGTCTGTCATTACACTAGAGTTTGAATATGGTAATGATATAGATGTAATGACTAACGATGTCCGTGATAAATTGGATATGATTAGCTCTCATTTACCAGATGATGCAGATACGCCTATTATTTTCAAGTTTAGTACAGACATGATACCTATTGTTCTATTATCTGTACAAGCAGATGAAAGCCTACCTGCTCTTTATAAAATACTTGATGATAATGTTGTAAATCCATTAGCAAGAATTCCAGGTGTAGGTACTGTCTCAATATCGGGTGCACCCAAACGAGAAATACAGGTCTATTGTGATCCAGGGAAACTAGAAGCATATAACATCTCCATTGAGCAAATTAGTGCTACAATTGGTGCTGAAAATAGAAATATTCCTGGAGGTAACTTTGATATAGGTAATGAAACATATTCTTTACGTGTAGAAGGTGAATTTAAAGACGCATCAGAGCTAAACCATATCGTTGTTGGAAGTAAGAACGGTGCCAATATCTTTTTAAGAGACGTTGCTAAGGTTGTAGATACAATTGAAGAACGTGCTCAGGAAACTTATAACAATGGTGAAAAAGGAGCAGTTATTGTAATTCAAAAACAGTCTGGAGCCAACTCTGTAAACATCTCAAAAGAGGTGTTAAAAGCTTTGCCAAAGCTCCAAGCAGGTTTGCCTACCGATGTGAAGCTTGGAATTATAGTTGATACATCAGAAAATATTTTGAATACTATTAACAGCTTAGCAGAGACTGTATTGTATGCTTTAGTCTTTGTTGTATTAGTAGTGTTCTTATTCTTAGGACGTTGGAGAGCAACACTAATAATATCTATAACTATTCCATTATCTTTAATTGCTTCATTTATTTACTTAGCAGTTACTGGTAATACGATTAACATCATCTCCCTATCTTCTCTTTCTATTGCTATAGGTATGGTAGTAGATGATGCTATTGTTGTTCTTGAAAATGTATCTACACATATTGAAAGGGGTTCTGAGCCTAAACAAGCTGCTGTACATGGTACAAACGAGGTAGCTATCTCTGTAATTGCATCGACATTAACTATGATTGCTGTATTCTTTCCACTAACATTAGTCTCGGGTATAACAGGCGTAATGTTTAAACAATTAGGGTGGATGATGTGTGCAATTATGTTTATCTCAACACTTGCAGCATTAGCTTTAACCCCAATGTTATGCTCTTTGATGTTAAGGAAGGAAAAAACTAATTCTAAAGCATTTAGAGTTTTATATGCTCCAGTAGAAAAATTCTTAGATCTACTAGATAAGCTGTATGCCTCTTTACTTAATTGGGCTGTACGTCATCGTACTGCTGTTATAATTTTATGTTTAGCGTTTTTCATAGCAAGTATATTTAGTGCAGGAAGTATTGGAACAGAGTTCTTTCCAGCACAAGATAATGCTCGTATTGCTGTTAAACTAGAACTACCTATTGGAGCTCGTAAAGAAGTGGCACAAGAATTAGCGCAAAAACTTACTAACGAGTGGATGGTTAAGTACAATAAAGAGTTAAAAGTTAGTAGTTATACAGTTGGACAAGCTGATGCTGATAATACTTGGGCTTCAATTCAGGAGAATGGATCACATATTATATCGTTTAATATAAATCTCGTAGATCCAGATCAGCGTAAATTAACTTTAGAGCAAGTCTGTGATATGATGCGTGAAGACTTAAAGCAATATCCTGAATTTACAAAGACGAATGTTATATTAGGAGGTAGTAATACAGGAATTGCTGGTCAACCCACAGCCGATTTTGAAATTTATGGTTATAATCTGGCTAATACAGATAGTGTAGCTGCTGATTTGAAAAGAAAACTATTAGAAGTTAAAGGTGTTTCAGAGGTTAATATTAGTCGTGCAGATTACCAACCTGAGTACCAAGTTGACTTTGATCGTGAAAAGTTAGCCTTACATGGTTTAAACTTATCAACAGCAGGAAATCACGTTAGAAATAGAATTAACGGAGCTTTAGCATCCCGCTACAGAGAAGATGGTGATGAATATGATATTAAGGTAAGATATGCTCCTGATTTTAGAACAAGCATTGAGAGTATAGAAGATATTATTATATACAATAATCAACAGCAACCTGTACGTGTTAAGGAGTTAGGAAAAGTAGTCGAAAGATTTGCACCTCCCACTATCGAGCGTAAAGATAGAGAGCGTATAAACACTGTATCGGCTGTAATATCTGGTGCTGCATTAGGAGATGTTGTAAAGGAAGGAAATAATATCATTAAGCAGATGGATATTCCTAATGGTGTATCTATACAAGTAGCTGGATCATTTGAAGATCAACAAGATTCATTTAGAGATTTAGGTGTATTAGCAATTCTAATTATTATACTTGTATATATTGTAATGGCTGCTCAATTTGAATCTCTTACATATCCTTTTATAATAATGTTCTCTTTGCCATTTGCTTTTAGTGGTGTTATTATGGCTTTATTTATATCACAGAGTACATTAAGCGTGATGAGTCTTTTAGGAGCTATTATGTTGATTGGTATTGTAGTGAAGAATGGTATTGTACTAATAGACTATACAATATTATGTCGCGAACGTGGATTATCTGTTATCAGCTCTGTAGTAACAGCAGGAAAAAGTCGTCTGCGTCCTGTACTTATGACTACAGCTACTACTATACTTGGTATGGTACCAATGGCAGTAAGCACAGGTCAGGGATCAGAAATGTGGAAACCAATGGCTATATCTGTTATTGGTGGACTTACAGTATCTACAATCTTAACATTAGTACTTATTCCTACTTTATACTGCGTATTTGCAGGTACTGGGATAAAACATCAACGTAGAAAATTGCGTCAGGACTCTGATGTTAGTGATTACTTTAAAGGTATAAACCATTAATAATTAAAAAAGTATATATGAAATCTGTATTAATTACATTCGATCAAGCACATTATGAACGTATTATTACTACATTAGACCGCTTAGGATGTAGAGGATTTACGTACTGGGAACGTGTTCAAGGCCGTGGGTCACATACAGGAGACCCTCACTTTGGAAGTCATGCATGGCCATCTATGTGTTCTGCTATTATAACAATTGTTGAAGATCATAAAGTAGATCCATTACTGAAAGTTCTTAAGAGAATGGATGATGATAGGCATCAACTAGGGCTTAGAGCTTTTGTAACTAACGTAGAACAAGCTATTTAATAGAACATTACTACTATGATATATAAGGGGAAAACTCAAATAAATGAGTTTTCCCCTTATTCTTTTTCTATATTCTTTATCTTTGCAAGACTTTTGCATTTAAAAAGTTTAGAATGAAAAATTATTTAAGGAATGTTGTTTTATTAATGTTTGTAATTGTATTGTCATTGATAGGATTACATTATTTACCAACAATATATGTCTTTGGAAAAGAGTTAAAACAAGTAGATATCTTGGCAGATATCCTAGTTGACACTAAAAGTTTATCCGAAAACACAAACCCTGCTACCCAAGATTCTGTACTCTTAAGTTCAGTTATTGATTCGGTAAACTTAGCTCAGGTACCAGACACACTCTTTTTAGAAGATACGGTAGCTATAAAAAAAGATACTATTCCTGAATTTACAAAGGTCTATAAAGATCAAAAAGATGGAAATGTAGTTCATATTATAGACTATTCTGATTCTACTCAAAGAGGAATGTCGCCCTATTATACTGCATTAGATAAAATGGAGGAGGGAATGAAAGATTATGTTCGAATAGCTTTTTTTGGAGACTCTTTTGTTGAAGCTGATATATTAACTGCTGATTTGCGTAATCAATTACAAAAAGAATATGGGGGTGCTGGGGTAGGTTTTATACCCATAACTTCTGAAATGCGTTTCTTTAGAAAATCTGTTAAACACGATTTTAAAGGATGGACAGCCTACTCTGTAATGCAAAAACCTTACAATAAAGAATTGTTAGGTATATCAGGAGAGTATTTTATCCCTACCAATAATGCTTATGTAGAGTATAGTGGCCAATCAAAATATAAGTCTCTACTAGACACTTGCCAGGTAGCATCAATCTTTTATCAGATTAAAGAGAATATGACTATCTCACAAAGAGTAAATAAAAATCGTATTGATACATTAGAGTTGTCAACGTTAGAATCGGTGGCAAGTCACCAATGTGAAGGCTTGATAGGAAAGGTTAAGTGGAATATTCCTCAAGACTCTACAGCTGTATTTTATGGAGGAGCAATGGATGGAGCAACAGGAATTATACTAGATAATTTTGGTCAGAGAGGAAGTTCTGGTTACTCACTCAGTATGATTCCATATAAAACACTGACCGAGTTTAATAATGTAAGACCATATGATTTAATTATACTAGAGTATGGGCTGAATGTTGTTGCAAAAAATGTTATGGACTATAGCTATTATAAGCGAGGTTTAACTCAGGTTATAAAATATTTGAAGAGTTGTTTCCCTAATGCAGGGTTTCTAATAGTAAGTGTAGGAGATAGAGGAGCTAAATCTGAAGATGGCTCTTTCAAAACTATGCCAGAAATAATGAGCTTTGTTAAGACCCAACAACAAATAGCAAAAGAAAACAAAATTGCTTTTTGGAATATGTTTGAAGCTATGGGAGGAGAAGATAGTATGGCAGAATTAGTGCAATCTAAACCAGCTAAAGCAAACTTAGACTATACCCATATTAACTTTATTGGAGGAAAATTTATGGCTAATAAACTATTCTCAGCTCTTATTGATGGTAAAAAAATGTATGATAACAGAGAGGTATATGTGGAAGAGTAAAATATTAATGTTTTTAATAAGTTCATTGCTTCCTTTGACTAGTTTACTAGCACAAGACTTATTGCCAAACAAGGCCGATGTAATTAGTAAGTCAAGTAAAATAAGACCTGTCCCTAGTCATAATTTAGTACTTGATATTCCTATGGATGACATAGCTGTACCAAAATCTTTTAAGGGAGTTAAAAAGGTTGACATAGTTGATAAATCAAAAGTTTTAACACCTTTTTTGGAAAAACTAAGGTTAGCTAGGGCTGGCTTTTTAACTGATAGTGTAAGGGTGCTACATGTAGGAGATAGTCATATTAAAGGACACTACTTCACATATAAAGTAAAAGAATTACTGCAAGAAGAATTTTCTATGTTGTCTTACGAAGACTACGGAATTAATGGAGCTGTTGAAAGAACGTTCAATACGCCAGATAGAATAAGACAAATAGCTAGCTTTTCACCAGACCTGTTAGTCTTATCGTTTGGAACCAATACAAGTAATGATAGAAATTATAAGTCTAGTAAACACTATAGAGAGTTAGAGTCTCTTATTTTGCAGATAAGGCAACTATTACCTAAAACACCTATTCTTCTGACTACACCCCCAGGGGCTTACGAAAGATTAGGTAGAAGAAACTATAGAATAAATAGAAGAACAGATCAGGCAGTAGAAGTTATGAAAAGCTGTGCTACGGATCATAATTTAGCCTATTGGGATCTATTTAACTTAGTTGGAGGAGTACAATATGCCCCATCTAACTGGATGAATGCAAACTTAATGAGACCAGACCATATCCACTACTTTATTGAAGGCTATGAGCTTCAAGGTAGTTTATTTTACAAAGCATTAATACAACTTTATAATGAATACGTTACTCCCTAATATAGATTTAGAAAAACTAAAAGGTATATTCACTTTTGATCCTACTGCACCCATGATATTTAGTAGTGGTCTTTTCTTATGGTTATTCTTAGCTTTTATTGTAATCTATTATGCTTTAAAAAAGGCAAATACAGCAAGGATATTATTTGTAACGCTCTTCTCATATTATTTTTATTATAAAAGTAGTGGTACATACTTCTTTTTATTAGCGCTTGTTACCATATCAGACTATCATATTGCTAAGTGGATAACTATGTATCCTGATAAGGCAAATAGAAAATTCTTTGCTACTTTGAGTGTATGTGTTAACCTAGGGTTACTGGCATACTTTAAGTATACGAACTTCTTTGCAGAGATGCTTGTGAATTTTAAAGGAGGAGATTTTGAGCCTTTCGATATAATATTGCCTGTAGGAATTTCATTTTTCACATTTCAATCATTAAGCTATACTATTGATGTATATAGAGGAAGAATTAAACCTTTAACCCGTCTGTTAGACTATGCATTTTATGTGTCGTTCTTTCCTCAATTGGTTGCTGGTCCTATTGTTCGTGCTAGAGATTTTATTCCTCAAATACATAAACCTCTATTAGTTTCTCAAGAAATGTTTGGGAGGGGGGTGTTCTTTATTATTTCGGGACTATTCAAAAAAGCAGTTATATCAGATTATATAGGAGTGAATTTTGTAGAACGTATTTTTGATAATCCGCAACTATACTCTGGAGTAGAAAACTTAATGGGGATATATGGTTACGCTTTACAAATATATTGTGACTTTTCTGGATATAGTGATATGGCTATTGGTATTGCATTACTATTAGGGTTTCGTTTTAATATCAACTTTGATTCACCATATCAGTCTGCCTCCATTACGGAGTTCTGGAGAAGATGGCATATCTCGTTGTCTAGCTGGCTGAAAGATTACTTATATATACCATTGGGTGGAAATCGACATGGAAGAATACGTCAACTAATAAACCTTATGATTACCATGTTGTTAGGAGGATTATGGCACGGAGACTCTTTAAACTTTATAATATGGGGAGGACTGCATGGCTTAGCTTTAGTTCTACATAAAATTTGGATGGATATTAGGAAGAGGGAGAAAGGTGTAGAGTCTAAAGGTATTATGAGGTTTTTTGGGGTGATTATAACTTTCCACTTTGTGTGCTTTACTTGGATTTTCTTTAGACACACTAGCTTTGATGAAGCTTTTAATATGATAAACCAAATTGCAACACAGTTTAAGCCATCAGTGTTTATTCAGTTGGTTACTGGTTATTGGGAGGTGTTTACACTCATGTTTATAGGATTTTTATTGCATTATATGCCTAAGAAATATGAAAATAAGTTCTCTAACTTCATTGTTAAAACACCCCTTTTAGGTAAAGCTTTTTATATTGTAGCTTTAATTTATATTGTGGTGCAAATTAAAAGTAGTGATATACAACCATTCATCTATTTTAAATTTTAATATAAATAACAGAAATAGAGAAGGGGCACTTTTGAAAATCAAAAGTGCCCCTTCTTGTATTAGTATATTATGCAACCTAGCTCTATATTAGAATTAGATCCTATTACTAAGTATGCATTATTTTTAGCCTTTACTGTTATATCATTTGATAAAACTCGATGTTTTATATCATTGATGTCAAATGCATATACTTGTTTATAAGTTGACATCTTTTGTCCCCAGATTCTAGGAAATAAATCTCCTAAAATTGGAATGTATAATGCTCCGCTGCCAGCACTATAATCAGTACACTCTTCTATCTTATTTAATTGAATCGGAACCAACTTGTATGACAATTGTGATATGTCTTTTTTAAGATGTCTAGTTAACCTCATATAAATTATAGAAATAGTCAATCCTGTTAATATAGTTGCTATACTAATAAGATATATGCTACTAGGGAGTATAATTGATAACGTAAGTGCTGCTAAAACTATAAAGATGATAGACAAAACCAAAACACTCCTATATGGTGACAGGTGAACCTGTAGTTCATTCTTGATGGTCGTTTTAACCCCTTTCTCTATATTCATCGTAATTATTTTATATATGCTTTAGTTTAGAACACTTGTTTCAAATATCTGTTTTCAAATTAGATATGTTATATAGCACTATATATCAACTAAATAATGTGTCTTAAGTTACTGCTTAAACAAAGACGAACTAGCTCAACAGTATGTATAGATTAAGTCGCCGACATACTCCAGTTATGTTGCCGATAAGCCAGAGGTTTGTCGGCAACAAGCATGAGGTATGTCGGCAATGA
>JASLCG010000091.1 GCA_030151885.1 Bacteroides sp. | reverse complement strand
CCAGGATTCGAACCTGGGACCCCCTGCTCCCAAAGCAGGTGCGCTAACCGGACTGCGCTACACCCCGTTTGTGCTATTGTTTGTTCCCAAAAGCGATGCAAATATAGAGCCTATTTTTGGTATGTCAAAATATATTTGAGTTTATTTTTATAAATATTTTCAACATTTTTCTCTTTTTGTTTGTAACCGATTAGTTACTAGAAAGATGTGGATTGATCTTTTTTTTTAAAAAAAGAGGGTGCTAAATAATATTAGCACCCTCTTTTAATATACAAGAACTTATTTAGTTTTTCTCATTTATGATTTGAGTAAGTTTTTTACTTAGTTCTTTGACTTTTTTAGGGTATTTGTCACTAACATTAATTTGCTCTTCAATGTCGTTCTTAAGATTATATAGCTGAACATCCATGCTATTTCCTAATTCTATATCTGTAAAAGGGTTGTAAGCTGCTCCTTTTCCTGGTTTAATATACTTCCAGTTATTATGAGTTATTGACAAATTATTTTGTAGATTTTGAAGTACTAAATACTCTCTACTCTTATCAGATTTTCCAAGCCATGTGTTTAGATAATTTTGACTGTCTTTAGCCACTTTTTCAGGTAGTTCTATATTTAACAACTTTGCAAAAGATCTATACCAGTCTAAGTGACACACTAAGGCATCAGATACTTTAGGCTTAACCTTATTAGGCCATCTTAATAAGCATGGCACTCTTGTACCACCTTCAAAGGCACTGTACTTTCCACCTCTGAAAGGTCCAGCAGGCTTATGGTTACCTAATAATTCGACAGCTTGGTCTTTATATCCATCATCTACAACAGGTCCATTATCACTTGATAAAATGACGATAGTATTTTCGGTAAGGCCCAATCTATCAAGAGCATCTAAGACCTGTCCTACACTCCAGTCAAACTGCAAAATAACATCTCCTCTTGGTCCCATACCACTTTTTCCAACAAACTCAGGAGCAGGAACTCTAGGCACGTGTGCATCTTGAGTTGCAAAATATAAGAAAAAAGGCTCGTCTTTATGATCTTCTATGTATTGAACAGCTTTATCAGTAATAGTATAAGCAATCTCTTCATCTTTCCAAAGGGCTTTCTTACCGCCTTTCATAAAACCAATCCTTGATATTCCATTAATGATGGATTGATCATGTCCTTGGGATGGGTGCATTGTTAATAGCTCTGGATTATCTTTACCCGTAGGTTCTCCTTCAAAGTTCTTTTCATAACTAACGTAAATAGGATCATTTGGATCAAGATTAACCACTAAATCATTATTAACGTATACACAAGGAGTTCTATCCCCAGTAGCAGCCATAATAAAAGAGTAATCAAAACCTATGTCTTTAGTTCCTGGAATAAGTTGTTTGTTCCAATCTTGCGTACCAGTTTTATCTCCTAGGCCTAAATGCCACTTACCAATCACCCCTGTTTTATAACCTGCATCTTTTAACATGTCTGCAAGTGTATATTGTTCAGGACGGATAATCATTCCAGCATCTCCTCTTGCTATTCCTGTATCCTCTCTTCTCCATGCATACTCGCCAGTTAGCATAGCATATCTTGAAGGTGTACTTGTAGCAGCCGCGCTATGTGCATTTGTAAATCTAACTCCTTCACTAGCTAACCTATCAACGTTGGGTGTATGTATTGTTTTTTGACCATTACAGCTTAAGTCTCCATAACCAATATCATCTGCATAAATCAGTAAAATATTAGGTTTTACAGGTTTAGTCTCTTTTGTCTGTGCCAGAATAGGTAGCACTGGAACAGATAGAATCGGTAATAAATACGTGATTTTTTTCATATAGTATTTGTATTAGTAAATTTCTAATTCGTCAAAATAAACCCATACAGGCATTCCTGCTCTTGTATGATTATCAGGGCAAACACCAGGGTTTGTAAATTTGAATTTAATATATTTAGCTGTAATAGATAAATTATTCCATATTATATCTTTCTTTTCAGTGGTTTTAGAAAATATCTCTTCATTTTCAAACTCTTTAGAACCTTCCGAAGTATAATTCTCACCATCTTTACTACTTAAAATCTCTATCTTTTTAGGTAGATGTACCCCCATTCCAAAGTTTATAATTGATCCAAGTCTTACTTCGTGAATACTTTGTATAGAATCTAGCTCTACCGAAAAATCTCCATTTGAATTATACCATCCTACCCACTCAAAATCAGAGTGTCTGTTGCTTCCCTTTAACCCATTAGTTAGTAAGTGCCCATTTGTAGGAGCTCCATTTATAGGTCTTGCAGTTGCTTTATTCCAGTTTATATTTAATGTAAGAGGTTGTCCTACGGGTTTATTATTAATGAAGGTTTGAGCTGTTAATTCCTCAGATTTGCTTATTGAAATAGGCTGAGAGTAACTCTCTCCATTATGAATTGGACTAAGTTTATTGAAACTATATTTAATGGTAGCATCTGGATGATCAGAGAATAGCTCAACTTTAACAAAGCCATTTACGCTAGTAACTTTGTGATCTAAGTTGTAAATAGCTTTAGAATATTCCATTCCTTTATCTTCAAGAGTAGTGATGTTTTCTTCTAGTCGATTAATAAAGCTTTTCCAGTCGGTTTGAGTAGCTGGACTCCATGCTCTTTCGGCCAAAGCATACATTCTAGGGAATAACAAATATTCAACATCGCTAGGAGTATTACAAAACTCAGTCCACAAGCTCCCTTGAATACCCATCAGTAGATTTTTGTATTTAGGATCCCAGTTCTCTTTAATTGGCTCGTACAAGTAAGCTGCTTTTAAGGTGTTATTTCCAAAGTATGTAAATGGTTCATACCATTGGGGGCCTTGATACCTAATAAAATATAGTTTTTTAGCTGGAGTCATAACAAACTTATGACCTTGTTTTGCAGCTTTAAGAGCAGCGTTACCTTCACCTTGCCATCCAAAAACAATAATGTCTTTAGGTAGCTTACTATTAGTAACTTCATCCCATCCTAGAACCTCTTTTCCTTTACTCCTGACATATTTACTCATACGTTCCATAAAATATCCTTGAAGTTCTTCTACCTCAGTAATATTTTCTTGTTTCATCCTTTGTTTACATAGTGGGCAACTCTTCCAATAGTGTTTTTGGGCTTCATCTCCTCCTAAGTGTATATACTTCGATGGGAATAGATCAACAACTTCGTCAATAACATCTTCTAAAAATGTAAAGACATTGTCATTACCTGCGCAGTAGATAAATTGTGCAGCTGGTCCACCAATACCAGGAAGAACCCCTATAAATTCTGTTACGTTAGGACATGCTAACTCTGGGTAAGCAGCTAATGACGATATTGTATGGGCAGGCATTTCAATTTCAGGAATCACCTCTATCATTCTTTCAGCGGCAAATGCTACAATATCTCTAATATCCTCTTGTGTATAATATCCTCCTATAGGAGTTGGTTCGTCTCTTTTTGGATTCTCTCGTGCAGGAAAAAGTTCCTTTCTACTTACTCTCCAAGCACCTATGTCTGTTAGTTTTGGGTGTTTTTTTATTTCAATTCTCCATCCATTATCATCTACAAGGTGTAGATGGAGTTTATTCAGTTTGAGCTCTCCCATAACCTCTATTATAGATAGAAGGTTTTTTTTAGGTAAAAAATAACGAGAAACATCAATCATAACTCCTCTATAACCAAATCTAGGCTCATCATATATTTTGATAGTAGGTAATATTAGTTTACCATTAAGTAAGTTTGTTTGTTCTATACTTAACAGTTGTTCAATGCTTTTTATAGCATAAAATAATCCAGCTTCACTAGAAGATTTTACTTCAATACTTTGTTTACTTATATTAAGTAAGTATGCTTCATCCTTTAGGTTAGGATCTTTCAAAAACTTAATAGTAGCTTTTTTAGGTTTGCCTACAACTAATTGAATACCATACCTATTATTTATCTTTTTAATAAAGTCAGTAATAACCTCTGTTTTAATATTTGAATCAATATAGATGTGGTTATTAGCATCGAAAACAAAAGAATCACCACTTGTAGTGATCTCTTTCGGATAGGGTATTAAAGGGTGGTTTTTGGCATAAATATTTCCAACAGTAGGGATGAGGCCAATTAGTATTAACAGTAAAATTCTTTTCATAATAATGGTATACCTTCTTTTTAAAATTAAGGCGAGATAAGGAAGAACTCCTTATCTCACCTATTGAGATTGTTAGATTTGATTAATATCCGAAGTTTTGATCTTCGCGTGTTAATTCGTTATTGCCATTAATTTCTGATATTGGGATTGGCAGTAATAAGTTTTTCTTTAAAAAATCATCTGTTAGGCTTCCGTTTTTGAACAGTCTTTCGCGGAAGTTATGTGTTCCTAAGTCTTTATTTGTAGCAATCTCGTTTGTAATATTATGATTGTTGTGACGTTCTAATATCACTTTTAAAAATTCAATACCTCTACGCCTTACATCAGTGTACATAGAAGGTTCACCAGCTAGTTCAAACAATCTTTCTTGGAAAATTAACATTCTCAGGTCCTCTTGTGAAGTTCCTTCTGATATGTTTTTAGGGTAAATAGCTGTATTATTTCCATTAGATGTTCTAGCTCTAGTTAATACCTTATTAATGTATTTAATTGCTTCTGTTTGGTTGCCTAGTTCATTTTCTACATCAGCCATCATTAATAAGAAGTCAGCATATCTAAAGAGTATTAAATTTTTATTACTTTTTTGAGCATCACTAATAAAATCAATTTGCTTCTTATAAAATGGCCATCCATTATGATCTCCCTTAGGTTTTCCAATTTGATTTTGGATACGCTTGTGTTGATCTTCTAGCTTAGGATTTGTTGGATCTGCTGCTGTATTATACTGGATTTCCAATAGACCTAAGTCATTGGTCATGAGAAACGGATAAGAGTAGATATCTTTTTTATTATTAGTATTTATCCAGTGAGTTAAGAATGTATGTTCGTATCTAGGATCATCTGGATACGTCCCTTTAAACCAGTCGTGAAAAGCCTTTGAAACTCTATTCCTACCCCAAGAAACTCCTGATGTAGCCTTTTGAGGTGCAAAAAGCCAGTTTCCTCTGTTACCACTCGATTCAGAAAAAGTTGTAAAATTTAGTTGAAATATAACTTCTTTTGAGTTGTTTATGTGATTAACAAAAAGGCTCTCAAAGTTAGGCTCTAGTTCATATTTATTTGACTGTATAATCTCATCTCCTAGTTTTTTGGCTTCTTTCCAATAATTAGAAGAAGAGGTATTCTCTGCAGATGCTAGCATCCAGTATAGTTTGGTCAAGAATGCTTTTGCTGTAAAACATGTAGCCCTACCAACTTCATTAACTTCAGGTAGATTTTCAAGCGCACTTTGTAAGTCCTTTTTTATTTGTGAAATAATCTCTGCTTTAGACGCCTTTTTAAGATGTTGTGTCTCTTCTTCTGTAGGAACAATACGCAGTGGAACCTCCCCAAAGGTTGTTAATAAATTAAAATATATTAAACCTCTAATGAAATAAGCCTCTCCTAAGAATTGAGATATAACATCAGCATTTAAATTTGATGATTGTATGTCTCTTATAAAGAAGTTACAGTTTTTAATAGTAGCGTAAGAGCCACTCCAATATTGGGAAAGAATAGGTGATGAAGGAGATACGTCTAAAGATGTGTATCTGTCGATATCATCATCTTTTGTCTGTCCCCAACTTAAGCCAGAAGCTCCAATAAATAGTTCTTGAATAGCTTGGCCATATGTATTGTTTGTAGTCATCTCTCCATAACATCCATTCAGAGCCATTTTAGCTGTACGCACATCTGTGTATACCGTTTTGCTATTAAGTGAATAATTAGGATCTTCATCTAAGCAAGAACTTAGACAAATGACTGATAGTATTATATATAATAAATTTCTCATAATATATTAATCTCGTTAGAATGAAACGTTAACCCCAAAAATATATGAGCGAGGTTGTGGCATTGAATTTAAATCAATACCTCTTCGCAAGCCATCAAAAGCAAATGTGTTAACTTCTGGGTCATATCCTGAGTAACTAGTAAGTATGAAAGCATTTTTGACAGATGCAAATAGACTTAACCCATTGATGCCAATATTTTTAATAAGATGTTTTTTAAAAGAGTAGTTTAGAGTAATGTCAGAGCACCTTAAAAAACTACCATCTTCAATATATCGGTCTAAAACAGCTTGAGATGGAATAACACTGTTTACAGAGGGGTAGGCGTTACTCCTGTTTTCTGGAGTCCAAGAGCCTTGCCATGCTTTTCTTGTAAGGTTATTAGCTTGTTTACCTGGGGTGCTTTCAAAACGAGCATTAGCATTCATAATGTCGTTCCCGTGTACACCATTAAAGGAAGCAGATAGTGTGAAGTTTTGATATGATGCAGCTAATTGAAATCCGTATGTGAATTTTGGGTTAGGATCACCTATTATGACTTTATCATTTTCATCAATAACTTGATCTCCATTACTATCTACGAAGTTAATATTTCCAGGGGTAGTTGTTGATACTTTACTAGTAACAGGTGTACTGTCTTCTTGAATAACACCATTAGTCTTGTAGCCCCAAAATAGTCCAGGAGCTTTACCTTTAATGAAAATATTTGCTGGTCCAAATTGATCTCCTACAGAGTTTCCTAGATAGGCAATATAGGTGTCGTTACCATATTGTTTTTCTGGAAGACCTAAATCCGAAATTCTACTTTTATTAAATGCTATATTACCACTAACTTCAAGTGTGAATTTTTTACTTCTTACAGGGTAGGTAGATAAAGATAACTCTACTCCTTTATTCGTAATTCCACCTTGATTCATTAATACAGTATTGAAACCAGTACTAGGTCCAACTTGCTTAGAAATTAATAGGTCTGAAGTCTTTTTATAATAAGTATCAATTGTCGCAGTAATTCTATTGTTTAGTATGCCAAAATCCAGCCCGATATTAGTTGAAGAAGTTTTCTCCCATTTAAGTTTTGGATTCTGTAAATTGTTTACTCCAAGAGATAAATCTTTATCTCCATTAGCATTCGAGTAGTCAGAACTTTCTCCATAGTTTGCAAAACTATTGTAAGGGTCAATAGCCTGATTACCTGTTTGTCCATATCCTATACGAAGCTTTAATTGGTCTATCCAATTAAAGTTGTCTTTTATAAAGTTTTCTTGCTCCATTCTCCATGCAAGAGAAAAAGAAGGGAAGTAAGACCATCTGTTAGTTTTAATAAACTTACTCGAACCATCTGCTCTAAAGTTAACTGTCGCTAGATATCTTCCTTCAAGCATAGAAAGATTCACTCTACCTAAATACGATAACAATTGATAGTCTTTTTGTAATGGCTGTCTTTCATTAATAACTCTAGCCATATGTAGTCCTTTAGTTCTTAAAGACATCGTTTCAAAGTCTCTTGCTGCAGTAATTTTATTAAGAGATGTGTATTTATCGTATGTTACACCTACAACTGCCGATAGAGTACCGAAGTTCTTTATTTTAGTGTTATAGTTTACTAAGTTTTCAATAGTGTGATTAGTTCTTTCAAGGTTAGTAAGACCTAATGAACCATTGTCATTTCTTCCTCTAAATAATTGAAGACCGAACCAACGAGCTCTATCTTGTTGGAAAATATTACCTCCAAGACGTATGTTATAAGAGAAATGTTTATTAATTGTCCAAGTTAGATCTGCGGACCCTCTAAATACTTTCTCTTCTGTTTTATCATCATAGTCGTCCAACCAACTCCATACAGTAGTTCTTTGCTCATCAGAAAGGTTAGGCTCTCCCTGAGGGCTTAAGTAAGGATGAGAGTCTATTGCTGTTCTAGTAACAGATCCAGTAGCTCCACCTTTAGAGTCGCCTCCAGACATCATGTCATTCTTTTTCAATGACCCACTCATTGATATAAGTAACTTAATATTATCGGTAAGCTTCATAGAAAAATTACTATTTATGCCACCTTGCTTTAATCCTGTTTGTTTTACAATACCATTTATATCTTTAAAGTTTGTAGATACGTAATAGGTCATTTTATCACTACCTCCATTAATGGTAGCAGTATAATTTTGTGATAAAGCCGTTCTATATATCTGCTTTTGCCAGTTTTCATATTTTAATACGTGATATGAGCTTGGGTCTTCTGGGTCATATTCTGATCCTGAGAAAATATATCTAACTTCGTCATCTACTTTAAAGAATTGACGAGCATGTTCTCCTAGTTGTTGGTTCCTAAAATCAGCATATTCATTCAAGTTTAACATCTTATGCAGATTTGTAGCTGTGAGAATTGAGAAGTTTGCACTAGCATTCACTTTAACTTTTCCTGCTTGGCCTTTTTTAGTAGTAATTAATATAACTCCATTTGCGCCTCGAGACCCATATATAGCTGTAGCAGAAGCATCCTTTAAGATTTGAATATCTTCAATATCTTGAGGGTTCAAGCTTGTTAAAGGGTCTTGTGCTGGTTGAAAGTCATTAAAAGCACTTGCAGAGAAATCTCCTGTTGATGCTTGAGGAATGTTGTCTATAACATATAATGGCTGGTTGTCTCCTCTTAATGAGTTGGCTCCACGAATTGTAACAGAGTTAGCTGCACCTGGGCTTGCTACACTATTTCCTATAGATACACCTGCCACTTTTCCTTGTAGAAGATTGTCAACAGACATAGCTGTTGCAGCTTGGTCTGCATCAGGTTTAACAGATGATATAGCACCTGTAACATCACCTTTTCTTACTGTACCATAGCCAACTACTACTACTTCTTCTAGTAGCTTACTGTCTTCAACCAATACTATTTTTAAATGTGTTTTACTTCCAACTTTAACCTCTTGTGCTTTATAGCCTATATAAGAGATTTCAAGGATTTGTTCGTTGTTGGATAGTTTAATAGAAAAGTTCCCATCAATATCGGTAATTGTACCTTTTGATGTTCCTTTTACCATAACGCTTGCTCCAATAATTGTTTCATTATTTTCATCAATAACAATCCCTGTTACAGTTTTTTCTTGTGCAAGAATTGTAGTTGCTCCAAATAAAGGAGTGAATAAGAAAATGAATAAAAGTGCAAGCGTAGAGCTGATATTAACTCTGTGTTTTTGCATATTGTTTTTAATATATTTGATTAGATTATTCTCACTAAGAATTTGTCAACGCAACAAACATAAATACAAAGCTTTTTTATATTGTTCGATATTGTCTAATATAGGTATGATAATGTCTAATTCTGTATAAAATGCTTATAGTGGGGGCTTGAATCAATAATATGGAGCTACATAGCCAAATCTTTTTATTAAATTTGTAGTGTGCTTAAGTCTATGAATACTATTATGAAGAACATTGTATTATCAGTTTTATGTCTGCTTTTAAACTCTTTTGTATATGGTCAAAATGACTATTACTTTAAACAGCTATCTGTTAGAGATGGGTTAAGTCAGTCTACTGTGAAAACTACTTTTTATGACAGTAGAGGATACTTGTGGATTGGTACGCGAAGTGGTATAAATAGATATGATGCACATGAATTAAAAGTGTATCAAAACAGTCCACGTTATCCAAATATATTACCTTCTAACTCTATACATTTTATAAGTGAAGATAAGAAAGGTGGATTGTGGGTAGGTACAGAAACAGGGCTAGCTAAGTATAACTATTTAGAAGACTCGTTTAAAGAGGTTACTTTAGAATCAGGTAATTCAATATGGGTAAGAACCTCTTTATCAATTCCTGAAGGACAACTGTTTGGTGGACATGGAGGATTATATGTCTTTGACGATGTAACTAATAAAATATCTAGAATTCAAGTAAAGTCCAACTCTTTTTCTGGGATACAAGATGCTGTAAGATTTTTGGCATATTGGAAAGAGGACTTGTATTTTGTTGGTACTCGTAGAGATGGTTTATGGATATATAATCACAAAACGAAAAATATAGAACGGAGCACTTTTTGTACATATGACAATATAATGGCGTATCATTTAGACTTAGATGGTTCATTATGGGTGTCACCATATGGAGAAGGGGTGGTTCAGTACAATTATAAAGGAGAATTTATAAAGCATTTTACTACCGATAATTCTTCATTAAGTTATAATGTCATTCTAGATATAAAGTCTAGAGATAATGAAGTATGGTTTGCTACAGATGGTGGAGGAATATCCATTTGGAATAAGAACATTCAGAGTTTTACGTGGCTAAACCATGATCCTGGTAATGTGAACTCTTTTCCTGTAAATTCAGTTATTTCTTTGTATTTAGATTTATCTAATAATATGTGGGCGGGTTCTATCAGAGGAGGGTTAATCGGTATAAGGAAAGTATTTATGAAAAGCTTTAGAGATGTAGTCCCTAACAATGCCCATGGCTTATCAGAAAGAACGGTTCTATCTTTATTTGAATCCCCAAAGAATGTTGTTTGGATAGGTACAGATGGTGGAGGTGTCAATAAATTAGATATTCATAAGCAGGAGTTTACACATTTCCCATCTACATTCTCTTTTAAAGTGGTCTCATTAACGAGATATGATCATAATCACTTGTTGTTATCTGTATTTAGTCAGGGACTTTTCCTCTTAAATGAAAAAAATAAAAAAATAACACCTTTTAATCCTTTCACAGAGCAAGAAAGCTTAGAATTATTTCACTCTGGGTACTCTGTAAACGTATCTTCTATAAATAAAGATTCAATCTTATTGTTTGCAAATAAAGTTTATCTGTATAATAAATTAAAAAAGACTCTCTCTGTAGTTAAGACTAATAGTGATGGAGAGTCTCCTCAGACTTTTAAACAAATAATAAGTAAACATGGTAGTTATTATTATTTAGCTTCTGTAAAAGATCTTTACTGTTTAGATACAGAAAAAATGCAATTAGAGTTAATTTATACGGCTCCTAACAAACAGCGTATTCAAACAGTTGAAGAGGGAGGAGAGAATACGTTATGGATAGGTACTGACCAAGGTTTATTAGAGTTTAATCTATCTTCAGGTATAGCAGAACTAGTAAACTCCGACTTATTGGCAGAGGTTAATGCTTTAGCATATCATCCCCAAAAAGGTTTATGGATTGGAGCCAATGGGATTCTTTATAACTACCAACCAGAAACTAGTTTGTTTAGTATTTGGGGAGAATCTTCGGGTGCTGCTTATAATGAATATCTAGCTAAACCCTCCTTAGTAAGTCAATCTGGAAAAATATTTTTAGGGGGTGTCATGGGCTTATTAGAAATTGATGAAAATATTGATTTAAATAATCAGTCAGAGCCTAAATTAATACTTTCTAGTATTATTATTGATGGGGTAGCTAGCCTTGCTAAAGTAAAGGATTCTCATGTGGCTATTCCATGGAATCATAGTTCTTTGAGTATTAACGTATTACCAAAAAATGACGATATATTCCGAGATTTAGCCTATAAGTTTGTCTTGAAGGGAAGTAATAATAAAGAGTTCTTGACAAATAAAAATACAGCATATTTATCAAATTTGCCTATAGGTAAGTATGATATTCAAGTTAGTTGTACGGCTCATGATGGGAAATGGACTCCTAAAAAGACTATTTTGACAATTGAGGTGACACCTCCTTGGTGGCGTACTAACTTAGCTCTTTTTATATGGGGATGTTTAATAGTTACAACAATTTTTATATATCACCGTTATAACAAGTCTAAGCGCTTGCAAGAGTTAGCTATTATGAAGAGAGATGAAGAGCAGAAGCAAAATGAAGAACGCATACGCTTTTTAATAAATATTAGCCATGAACTTCGTACACCTTTAACATTAATATATGCTCCATTAAAAAGAATATTAGAAAAGATAGATACTAAAACAATATTTTACAAAGAGTTAGTTGGTGTATTTAGGAAAACCAAGCAGATGAGAAACATCTTAAATATGATTTTAGATATTAGGCAAATGGAACATAATGATCATGTTGTATCTTTATCTCATTTGCATTTATCTACTTTTATAAATGCTTTAATAGAGGATTTTATAGTAGAGTTTAAAGCTAAAGAAATAACTCTTAAACTTCAGATAAACTATGATGGGTATGTGTACTTAGATCAATCTAAGTGTGAAATTATTCTGTCTAACTTCTTAATGAATGCTTATAAATTTACAGCAACAGGCTCTACGGTAAGCTTGTCAGTAGATAAAGAAGATGAATCCTTGATATTTAAAGTTTCAGACGAAGGAATAGGTCTTTCAAAAGAGGATTTAAACCGAGTTTTTGAACGCTTTTACAGAGGTTCTCATACAGTAAAAGGTTCAGGAATAGGATTGTCATATGCAAAAATGTTAGTAAAGGCGTTTAATGGGGATATTGGGGCTTATAATAATTCAAATCAAGGGGCGACCTTTTGGTTTAGTGTACCTATATCTAAATTTCAAGAGTCTAAAATGGAGACTTTAGAAGTTGAGGCTATACTTGACAATCAAGTCTATAGTGATATACCCACGGAGTTAGATCTATTAAATACTAAACTCTACTCTGTAGCGATTGTAGAAGATGATGATGAGCTTAGAAGTTTTATAACTAAGGAGTTAGAGTGTTATTTTAAGACAGTGTATACTTTCTGTAATGGTAAAGATGCCATCTCTAACCTAGAAAATAATATGCCAGACTTAGTAATCAGTGATGTAATGATGCCTTTAATGGATGGCTATGAGCTATGTAAAAGTATAAAACAGTCTAAGGCTATAAGTCATATTCCTGTTTTACTACTTACAGCAAGGGTAGATAACTTTAGTGAAAAAATAGGTTATAAAGTCGGTGCAGATGCTTATGTACCCAAACCGTTTGATATAGATAATCTATTATATTTAATTAAAAATATTCTTTATACTAGAGAACAGGTCAAAAAATCTACTGTTACATCTGATAAACTGATTGATCCAGTTGAAAATACTTATAGTATAGGTGATGAAAACTTTATAAGTAACCTGAATAAGATTATAAGTGATAATATATCGAATCCAAACTTAGATGTAAACTTTATAACAGAAGAAATAGGAATGAGTAGAGCATCATTATACAATAAGTTAAAAGCAATAGGAGGGGTAGGGGTTAATGACTACGTAATTTCCTGTAGAATTAATTATGCTTGTGAGCTGTTAAAGAATACAGATAAAAGTGTTGGAGAGATATCAGACATGTTAGGTTTTAATAACCAACGTTATTTTAGTACGGTATTTAAGCAGATAAAAGGAGTATCGCCATCAGTATATAGGAAGCAATAGATTGCTCCCTATATCTTTAAGTATATTACTGGCTCTTTTTAATAGCCTCGATTATAGTATGTGTGAAGTTTCCTTTTTCAAGTGTATTTATACCTTTTATAGTTATGCCTCCAGGTGTAGTTACTTTGTCAATTTCTGTAGATGGATGACTATTTGGTTGGTTTATTAGAACTGTACCGGCTCCAATAGCTGCTTGTGCGGCTAATGTTTTAGCTTCGTTAGGTGTTAATCCGGCTTCTACACCAGCTTGCATACAAGCTTGGATATATTTAAAAAGATAAGCTATTCCACAAGAGGCTATAGCTGTAGCAGGAGCCATCTTATCTTCAGGAATAAACATGTTATAACCTAATGGTTTAAATAGAGCATCTACTTGCTCCTCTTGTTGGGTCGAAGCATTTATTGATGATATGATATTCATGCTTGCCTTTTCTGATATAGCGGTGTTCGGTATTATTCGAAATACAGTTGTTGCAGGATGGCACAGCTCTAAGATTTGATCACAAGTAATACCAGAGGCTACAGATATAATTATGTGATTATCGTTAAAAATAAGACTGTTCATAACATCCTCTACAAGCCATGGCTTTACAGCTATAATGACTATATTTGATTCATCTACAGCTTCTTGATGAGATTGATCTATCCGTATGTTATTAAATTGACTTTTCAACTTAGTAAGTTTATCTGTCGATCTATTTACTACTGATAGCTGCTTTACAGTTTTACCTATTTGTGTGGCTAATCCTTGGGCAATTGCTCCGCCCATATTGCCAGCGCCTATAATTGTTATATTCATAATTGTAAAAAAGGGATATGGTTAACCCTTATCCCTAAATATATTATTTTTTTAATAACTCTTTTAAACTAAGTATAAATATATCTGCTTGTTTTTTATTTATACACAGTGGAGGAAGCAATCGTATAGTATTGGTGCCACTTACTCCAGTAAAGATTTTCTTTTCGAATAGTAATTTTAACCTAAGCTCTTTTATAGGTTCCATAAATTCTAGGCCAATCATCAAACCTCTACCTCTTACCTCTTTTATTTCTGGAATTTTAGATAATTGCTCTATTAAATAGTCTCCTATATTTCTAGCATTTTCAATTAAGTTTTCTTTTTCGAAAATTTCAAGGACAGATGTAGCTGCGCTACAAGCTAAGTGGTTGCCTCCAAAAGTTGTACCTAATAAACCGTAAGAAGGTGTAAACTTTGGACTTATTAATACGCCACCTATCGGAAAACCATTGGCCATACCTTTTGCTACTGTTATAATATCAGGCTTGATATTAGCATATTGATGAGCAAAGAATTTTCCACTTCTTCCATATCCCGATTGAATCTCATCAATAATTAGTATCGCTTTATAAGTAGTGCATAATTCTCTTAACTCCTTTAAAAAACTATCCGAAGGCATCTTTATTCCACCAACGCCTTGAATAGGCTCTATAATAACAGCAGATACATCTCCTTTTTTAAGTTCCGTTTTGAAAGCTTCAATATTGTCAATAGGTAGATGTATGACATGGTTATTATCATTGATAGGAGCAGTAATCTTTGCGTTATCAGTAGCTTCAACAGCAAGAGAAGTCCTACCATGGAAAGCCTTTTCAAAAGCTAATACTTTTTTCTTTCCATTATGAAATGAGGCTAGTTTTAAAGCATTTTCATTAGCCTCAGCTCCAGAGTTAATTAGAAAAAGATGGTAGTCCGGATAGCCTGAAACTTCTCCTAGTTTTTTAGCAAGATTCACTTGTAACTCATTAACTACCGAATTAGAGTAAAACCCTAATGTACTAACTTGGTTAGATATTGCTTCAACATAGTGTGGATGTGCATGTCCAATCGATATAACTGCATGACCACCATAAAAGTCTAGGTATTCATTTCCTTTGTCATCCCATACATAACAACCTAGACCTTTCACGATATTAATATCGAACAATGGGTATACATCAAATAGCTTCATCTTATATATTGTTAAAAAGCACTAGGCTTTAATTTTAAACCGACAGTCTCTACAAGGTTAAACATAAGATTCATATTGTGTATAGCTTGTCCAGCTGCACCTTTTAAAAGGTTGTCAATACAAGAGACAATTAGAAGTTTGTCATTGTGTTTCTCAAGGTGTATAAGACACTTATTTGTATTTATAACCTGCTTTAAATCTATTGGCTCATCAATAATATGCACAAAAGAATCTTCTTCGTAGTAAGAGTTGTAAATTTTCTTCAGCTCTTCTATTTTTACTTTGTTGTTAACAACAATAGTCGCGAATATCCCCCTCGTAAATCCACCTCTGTAGGGTATAAAGTCTATTTCTGCATTAAAACTATTTTGTAACTGTTTTATAGATTGTTTTACTTCGGGAATGTGTTGATGAGAAAAAGGTTTATAAATACTCATGTTATCACTTCGCCAACTAAAGTGTGTTGTTGCAGAAGGCTTTACTCCAGCACCAGTACTTCCTGTAATCGCATTGACCATGATATCATCATTTAGCATGAGGTGTTTAGCCAGTGGTAAAAGTCCCAGTTCAATACATGTAGCAAAACAACCAGGATTAGCCACATGTTTAGCCTTGCAAATAGCTCTTCTGTTTAATTCAGGAAGACCATATAAAAAATCATGACTACTATCTTCAATTCGATAGTCCATTGATAAATCTATAATCTTTAGATCTTCTGGAATAAGATTGTTTTCTATAAATTTCTTAGAGTCTCCATGAGCACAGCATAAGAAAAGTACGTCTATTTTATCGAAATCTAACTTATCAGTAAAAAGTAAGTTACACTCTCCCAGTAAACCACAATGTACATCTGTAACTTTGTTACCCGCATTACTGGTACTGTGTATGAAACCTATTTCTGCTTCAGGATGGTTCAGTAAAAGTCTAATTAACTCTCCTGCAGTATAGCCAGCTCCTCCGATAATTCCTGCTTGTATCATATCTTAAAATCCCTTCCCGTTTTTCTTTTGGTTCATATTATATACACGTAGTGGTGTTGATAGAATTTTTGTAAAACCTTTAACATCTTCAGCGGTCCATCCTGTATTAACTTCACCATAATCACCAAAATCTGTTTTAACTAAGTCAAACTCAGAGTCAACACCTACCAATGTGTAAGAGTATGGTCTTAATAGCATGGTTACTGTACCACTAACGTTACTTTGGCTAGACGTAAGCATTGCTTCAATATCTCTCATTACGGGCTCTAGGTACTGAGCTTCATGTAGAAACATACCATACCAGTTACCAACTTGGTCTTTCCAGTATTGTTGCCACTTACTTAAAGTATGTTTTTCTAGCATTTTATGTGCATTGATTATTAAAATCGGAGCAGCAGCCTCAAATCCGACGCGACCTTTTATTCCAATAATAGTATCTCCAATGTGCATATCCCTTCCTATTCCAAACTTACTTCCAATCTCTTCTATTTTGTTGATAGTCTCTATTTTATTTGAGTATTTTTTCCCGTTGATAGCTATCACTTCTCCTTTTTCAAAGGTTAATTTAAGCTCTTCTGGCTCATTTTTAGTTACTTGAGAAGGGTAAGCTTCTTCAGGTAGGGTCTGATTGCTATGTAGAGTCTCTTTTCCGCCAATAGATGTTCCCCATAAGCCTTTATTGATAGAATATTCAAGTTTTATGAAGTCTGCAACATAGCCATGCTCTTTCAAGTAGTTAATTTCGTATTCGCGGGTAAGAAGCATATCTCTTGTAGGAGTAATTATCTCAACTCCTGGAGCCAGCACATCAAAAGTTAAATCAAAACGAACCTGATCGTTTCCTGCACCAGTACTGCCATGTGCTATTGCATCTGCTCCAATTTCATTTGCATAGTTTGCAATAGCTATTGCTTGAAATATACGCTCAGAGCTCACAGAGATAGGGTAAGTGCCATTTCTTAATATATTACCATATATCATATACTTAATACTTTTCTCATAGTACTCTTGTGTAACATCTAGTGTAACATGTTTCTTAGCTCCTAGCTTATAAGCTTTTTGTTCAATATCTTTAAGTTCATCAGTGCTAAAACCACCAGTGTTAGCTATTGCGGTATATACATCATAACCTTTATCTTTTGATAGATACATGGCACAGAAAGATGTGTCAAGTCCACCACTAAATGCTAAAACTACTTTTTTCTTCATAACTTGTCTATTAATATGCTCTTAATTCACAGAATCAAGTAAATCGTTTTCTTTTTCAATTTTATCTTTTCTATCCTTCTCTTTTTTCTTCTGAGAAGGGTCATATAGCATCGCAGTACAAATGCAGAACTTTCTTTCTGTTCTTTGAAGTATGTCATGATTTTTACACCCTTCACAACCTTTCCAGAAAGCATCATCATCTGTAAGCTCTGTAAAAGGTACGGGCACATAACCTAATGCTGTGTTAATTTTCATAACGGCACCTCCGCTAGTTAATCCAAAAAGTTTTGCATTAGGCCATCTAAGCCTAGAAAGAGCAAATGCTGCTTTTTTTATTCTGGTGGCTAGTCCATTACCTCTATATCTAGGCACGACTATTAGTCCAGAATTGGCAACGTATTGTTTATTTCCCCAGCTTTCTATGTAACAAAAACCAGCAAACTCTTCACCATCTAAAGCGATGATAGCCTTGCCTTCTTTCATTTTTTGAGCAATGTACTCATGTGTTCTCTTTGCTATACCAGTACCTCTTACTTTTGCGGCATCAGTAATAGTATCAAGTATGGTATCAACATACACCTCATGCGAAGCATCTGCTACCATAACATCAACCTTATTATTTTCCATTAATCCTTCCAATTAATATTTTAAATTTGGAATGATGGAAGAAAGAAAACGCTCTACTTCTTGGTGTGAAGTACCTTCTTTGAGGATTAGAATAATGGTGTCATCTCCTGCAATTGTTCCAAGAATTAAATTACAAGGCTCGTTATCAATATCGTAAGCCATACTACTAGCATATCCTGGCTTTGTTTTAATAACAGCAATATTTCCAGAGTAATCTAAAGATACAAACCCAGTATTCATTAACATTTCTGTTGGGTTCATGTCTGTAGCTCTTTTGTACATAATATCATTAGGTAATACATATACGTAATTACCATTAATATTGGCTGCTTTGGCTACTTTTAATTGTTTTAAGTCTCTTGATAAAGTAGCTTGAGTTAATTGGAAACCTTCTTTTCTTAATTCATCCAACATCTCTTCTTGTGAGCCAATTTCTTGACTAGAGATAATCATCTTGATGGCATCTAAGCGTTCTTCTTTCTTTCTCATTTCGTATAATTATTCTAATAGTGATGCAAATTTATGCATTTAAATAAATAAACAAATAATTTACTGCATTAATTTTAGCAGAATAGTAATAATACAAATATTTATGCATAAAAACAACTAATGTATGGAAAAATATTCATTAGCTATGCAGAGGTGTGTTTAAATATACTCGTTGAGTATTCTTTATAGTTTTGAGCTTTTTAGATTGATATTGAATTGTTCTTCCATTATGAAAATGTATAATTATACTGTATATAAAGTAGCGTATGTAGCTACTTTAAAAAATATTTATTTTTTATTATTTAAATTTTGGAGTATAAAAAAAAAGACCTATCTTTGCATCGCATTTGAGAGAAATGGTGCCATAGCTCAGTTGGTAGAGCAAAGGACTGAAAATCCTTGTGTCCCTGGTTCGATTCCAGGTGGCACCACTGTTAAAGCGAGTTACTAGATAGTAACTCGCTTTTTTTGTATAGGAATTATAAATCTATAAATTACTATTATAGCAGTTGGGGCTGTTAATCTTAGTTTATATATTTGGGGTTATAAATAGTTATATAAATATTTATATTATTTGATGTTGTTAAAGAAGTATATCAAAAGTCTTTTTAAAAAGTATAACTGTGCACAATTTATACTGGGCGTGTTGTTTTTGCTTTTTGTGCCTAACCAAAAATCTTATGGTCAGGTTGACTCTACATACATCAAGGATTTTGACTATAATTTTACTATAAGCTCTTATGTTCTAAAAGACTTTATTTCAGTTATACAACGTTATGATAAGTCAGATAGAGTAACACTATACCCCAATAATCCAATAAACTTAGGATTAGGTTTTTCTATAAAAAACACCATGCTTAATATAAGCTATGGTTATGGTTTACAGTTTTTAAGAGATTCTGAGTATGGGAAAACATCTGCTTTTGATTTACAGCTGCATAATTATGGGCGAAAATATGTGTTAGATATTTATGTTCAAAGGTACAGAGGCTTTTACCAAAAGAAATCTAATAGAAAAGGAGGTATGATTGTTTATCCTGATATTAAAATACGTCAGTATGGTGTATTGGGACAATACATTTTTAACAATAAGCACTTTTCATATAAAGCTGCATTTGACCAGGATGAGCGTCAACTAAAATCTGCAGGGTCGCTGTTGGTTGGAGGTAGTGTTTTCAAATCAATATTAAGGTCTGATAGTACTTTTACCTTTAATAATAGTACACTGCTTAAAACGATTCAAATAGGTGCTAATGTAGGGTATGCATATAATTTTGTTATCAATAAAAACTTCTTTTTAAGTGGGTCATTATCTCTAGGTATCAATGCTGGGAGTAGAAACTTTAAACAGTTTAAAAAGAAAATAGATATTTCTCCTAATGTAATATCTCGTCTCTCTTTAGGCTATAATAGGGAGTCTTGGTCACTGGGCCTTTCGTTTGTATCTAATATTTTATACTCTTCAATTTCGGACAATACAAGTATAGCCCTTCAATCGGGTGGGTTGCAGTTTACTTTTATTCGCCGTGTAAACCTCTCTTTGAAAGGGAAAAATAAGAATAAGACTGTTAAATAGAGAGTTCTTGTTTATTTTTTTACAGAAATAAAACTTTTACTTAAACAATTAAATTCATAAGGCTGTTAAGATTAAGTTACTTATATCTTAATATACTATGAAACTATTTGAATATCAGGCGAAACAACTGTTTAATGCCTATCGTATACCTACCGATAAGTTTGTATTGTGTAACTCTTCCGAAGATGTTGTACATAACTATAAAACCAACTTCAAGTCTAATAAGGCTGTTTTGAAAGCTCAAGTATTAACTGGAGGGAGGGGAAAAGCTGGGGGTGTGCAATTAATTTACAAAGATTCTGATGTAGATGTTATTAGCAGAACCCTTTTTAACCTTACAATTAAAGGTTTCCCTGTACGTAAAGCTATTCTGACAGAAGCTATTGATATAGAAAAAGAGTATTATATAGCTTTTGTGATAGATAGAAACTCTAAGTCCACTTTATTTATTAGCTCAAAGTCTGGTGGTATTGATATTGAAGAAGTTGCTACAACTATGCCTCAGTTGATAAATAAACATTTAATAGATCCTTTTATAGGCGTACCTCTTTATTTAGCAAGAGAATTGGCATTTGAATTGCTCGACTCTAAAGATCAAGCACTAGCCTTAGCAGACATTATTCAGCAAATGTATGCTATAATGATAGATAAAGATGCTTCTTTAGTAGAGATAAACCCATTGGTAGTTGATAAAGCAGGTCGGGTCTTGGCAATAGATGGAAAAATAGATATTGATAATAATAGTAAGTTTAGGCATGAAGACTTATTTGAAAGATATGAACTATCGGCCGCAGAGTTATTAGAAGAAGATGCTAAAAGTAAAGGTTTTAGCTATATTCAGCTTGAAGGAAATATTGGATGTATAGTTAATGGAGCTGGTTTAGCTATGGCTACAATGGATATGGTAGAGCATTATGGTGCAAAGCCTGCTAATTTTTTGGATATTGGAGGAAGCTCAAACCCTATAAAGGTTGAGAATGCCATAAGAATGTTGTTAAATGATCGGAAAGTACAGGTCATCTTTATTAATATATTTGGTGGGATAACTCGTTGTGATGATGTGGCTAAAGGTGTTATTGAGGCACTCAATAAAATAGAAACA
>JASLCG010000075.1 GCA_030151885.1 Bacteroides sp. | reverse complement strand
TCAAGCGTTATGGTTTGACAAGTGTAGTGGGAGACTCAGTTTATGTTAAAACTGAATTACCTGGTAGAGTCTTAGATTATAATCCTGCTGCAGGTAAAAAGGTTAAACAAGGTCGCATTATATACTTAACAATTAATACAAATAATATTCCATTAAGACCAGTTCCAGACGTAGCAGATAATAGTTCTGTGCGCCAGGCGCATGCTCGTATGTTGGCTGTTGGTTTTAAATTAGATAAAGATGAGCGTATTAGTGGTCAAAAAGACTGGGTATATGATGTTAAGTATCAAGGTGTAATATTAGAAGCTGGAGCAATGGTTCCAGTAGGAGCTACGTTGACTTTACTAGTAGGGGATGGTTCTGAAATTCAGAATGATTCAATTAAAAATGAGTTAGATTCGTTGGAGCTAATTAATTCTCTATCTAATGATTTAGAAGAGAATACTTGGTTTCAATAATATTAAGGATATAAAAGATTTAGATGCTTAAAGATCCGATTGAAGATATCGATTTAGAAGACGATAGCATTTCTGTAGGTAAGCCAGAATTATATGAGCATTATCGTTTAATTGCAGACAAGAAACAGACTCTTATTCGCATTGATAAATTCTTATGCGATAGATTAGAGAACACTTCTCGCAATAGAATACAAAAAGCAGCAGATGCAGGTTTTATAAGAGTTAATGGTAGTGCAGTTAAAAGCAACTACAAAGTAAAACCAGATGATGTGGTATCAGTCTGTTTAGATACTCCAAAAAGAGATGTACGTATTTACCCCGAAGATATACCTTTAAATGTTGTGTATGAGGATGATCAGTTAATGGTCGTTAATAAGCCAGCAGGACTAGTAGTACATCCTGGACACGGTAATTATACAGGAACACTCTTAAATGCTATTGCATGGCATATGAAAGATACGCCAAACTATGATGCTAATGATCCAAATGTTGGTTTAGTACATAGAATTGATAAAGATACATCAGGATTATTGCTTATAGCTAAAACCCCTGAAGCAAAAACTCATTTAGCATTACAGTTCTTTAATAAGACAACTAAGAGAGAGTACCGAGCATTGGTATGGGGGAATTTTGATGAAGATAAAGGTACTGTTATTGGTAATATAGCGAGAAACCCTAAGGATAGAATGCAGATGACTGTATTTGAGGATCCTGAAGTAGGAAAGCATGCTGTGACTCATTATAAAGTATTAGAGCGCTTAGAATATGTAACTTTAGTAGGGTGTAAGTTAGAAACAGGAAGAACTCATCAGATTAGAGTACACATGAAGCATATTGGGCATGTGTTGTTTAATGATGAGCGATATGGTGGACACGAAATACTGAGAGGTACTCGATATGCAAAATATAAACAGTTTATAGAAAACTGTTTTAAAATATGCCCTAGACAGGCTTTACATGCTATGAGTCTTGGATTTGTCCATCCGACGACTAATCAAGAGATGTTTTTTACATCCGAACTTCCTGAGGATATGTCGCAGCTGTTAGATAAATGGAGAATTTATATTAGTAATAGAAATATATGAAAAAACGCACAATAGCAATTGTAGCTGGAGGTGATAGTTCAGAGCTTCCAGTTTCATTAAAAAGTGCCCAAGGAATTTATTCTTTTATGGACCATGCAAAGTACAATGTATATATTGTAGAAATGCAGAATAAAAAATGGAATGTTAGAATAAATAATGCCTTACTACCCATAAATAAGGGTGATTTTAGTTTCACTCATGAGGGAGAGAATATTAAGTTCGATTTTGCTTATATTACAATTCATGGTATACCAGGTGAAAATGGCTTATTACAAGGGTATTTTGATTTAATAGGTGTACCATACTCTTCTTGTGATGTGTTTGCCTCTGCTTTAACATTTAATAAATTCGCTTGTAATCAATACTTGAAAGGGTATGGAGTACGAATTTCAGAATCGTTATTGCTTCGTAAAGGAAATAATATTGAAGACAAAACTGTTGTTGATAAAATAGGTTTACCATGTTTTATAAAACCAAACTTAGGAGGATCTAGCTTTGGTGTATCAAAAGTGAAGTCTGAAGAAGAAATTCAGCCAGCTATTGAAAAAGCATTGAAAGAGTCGGATGAGGTTATGATTGAGGCTTTTATGGAAGGTACAGAAATAACCTGTGGTTGTTATAAAACAAAAGAGAAGCAGGTAGTGTTTCCAATAACAGAGGTTGTAACCCATAATGAGTTTTTTGATTTTGATGCTAAATATAATGGTCAAGTTGAGGAAATTACTCCCGCTAGACTTTCAAATGAGCTTACAGATAGAGTTCAAAAACTAACGTCTGTTATCTATGATATTATTGGATGTTCTGGTATTATTCGTGTAGATTTTATTATAACTGATGAAAAAGTGATAAATTTGCTAGAAATAAATACAACACCAGGTATGACTTCTACTAGTTTTATACCTCAGCAAGTAGCTGCGGCAGGGCTAGATATTAAAGAGGTTATGACAGATATTATTGAAAATAAATTTCATTAATTAAATACAGTTTTATGGATTTAAAAGAATTTGATGAAATACGCCCGTATCATGATGATGAGTTACCTCAGGTTTTTGAAGAGTTGATTGAAGATCCTGCTTTTCAAAATGCGGCATGCTTAACTGTTCCGAATGTACCCTTTGATGTTATTGCAGATAAAATGCGTAGCTGTAAAAGCAAATTTGACTTTCAAATGAGCTTTTGCTATGGTATCTTGAAGAAAATTGCTAATGACTATACAAAAGGTATTTCTCTGTCTTCTGACTTTAAGTTAGATAATACAAAAGCTTATACATATATATCAAATCATAGAGATATTATTTTAGACGCAGGCTTCCTCTCTATTTTACTTGTAGAGCATGGTTTAGACACTGTTGAAATAGCTATTGGCGATAACTTACTTGTCTATCCTTGGATTAAGAAGTTGGTTCGTGTAAATAAATCATTTATAGTGCAAAGAGCTTTAACAATGCGTCAGATGTTAGAGTCATCTAGACGAATGTCTCACTACATGCATTATACAATACATGACAAAAAACAATCTATTTGGATAGCACAGAGAGAAGGTAGAGCTAAAGACTCTGACGACAGAACACAAGATAGTGTACTTAAGATGTTAGCTATGGGTGGAGATGGTACTGTTATAGATAGGTTATCTGGAATGAATATTGTTCCATTAACTCTTTCCTACGAGTACGATCCGTGTGATTATCTTAAGGCAAAGGAATTCCAACTTAAAAGGGATAATCCTGAGTATAAAAAAACGACACAAGATGACTTGAAAAACATGGAAGTAGGCATGTTTGGTTTTAAAGGTCGTGTGCATTTTCATATGGCAGAGTGTATAAACGACCAAATTAAAGATTTAAAACAAGGAGCTTGTAAGGCAGAAATGTTTACTTGTGTTTCTCATATCATTGATAAGTCAATTCATAGAAACTATAGATTTTACCCAGGTAACTATGTGGCTTATGATATGCTTAAGAACACAACAGAGATGTCTGAACATTATTCTGAAGAAGAAAAAGTAACTTTTGTTAATTATCTAAATGGTCAAATTGAAAAAATTGATTTAGAGAATAAGGATATAGACTTTCTGACAGAAAAACTGTTGCTAATGTATGCTAACCCACTTGTAAACTATTTGCATGTGCAAGAAGAGGTGGTAGATTAATAAAAAAATGAGAGGTATAAAATATATTTTATCTATTTGCTTAATCGTAGTTATTACTTCTTGTAGTAGTAGTAACTCTTTTGAGTTTCCACCATATAGACTAGAAATGGTTAATGCCAAAGTAGATATAGATGGTTTAGTATTAGATGTGGAGTTGGATAATGGAATACACTTTACACCTCAAGAAGAGTATCGTATAAAGCTAACTAGAGGATCTTTTAACAATGATATTGTAAGAGGAATATCTTACTTGTTATTTAATAATGACAATTCTAGATTAATAAGAATGCAGGGGTTTGGAATCATCCCTATTCTTCTACCAAGTACAGACGTTAAGTTTAATGATTCGGGTGCCATTTTAAATGTTATACGAATATGGAACTCTAATAAGTATATAAATATTGAAATTCTTGTTCCTAAAATAGAGTCAAACTTAGACTCTTATTTTACAACAGATACTTCACCTTTAAATTATCCTATCCATCTGCTGGCATGTAAAAGGACAAAGTTTTTGAATGGAGTATTGGAACTAGATTTGCTACATCATATGCCAGAGAACGCTACACTGGGAAATAAAGAAAAGTTGTTGATGTCTATAGATATTCAAGAATATATTGAAAAATCAGATTCCTTAATTATTAGACTGAATATACCATTGAAAGATGGTGCTAAAAAGGTTGAAATTATAAATTTTAAAGAATATGAAAAACATTAAATATTTTACACTTTTAATGTTGGTGTCTTTAGCATTAGCCTGTAAGCCAACAACTTTTAAAACCCTATCTATAGAAGAGTTTACTGTTTTAGTAAATGATACAGAAACACAGGTATTAGATGTTAGAACTATTGAAGAGTATAATGAGGGACATCTATTGCGTGCAAAGTTTATTGATGTTAAGGATTCACTATTTGAAACTAAAGCACTGTCTGTATTAGATAAGAATAAACCTGTAGCAGTTTATTGTAGAACAGGAAAAAGAAGTAAAATTGCTTCCGATAAACTTGTTAAGTTAGGCTACCATGTATCAGAGCTAGATAGTGGATATACTAAATGGGTAAAATCTGACCTTCCTATTGAAAAGTGAAAGTTAAAAGTATAATAATATAAAGAGGCTAATATTTAAATATTAGCCTCTTTTATTGTTTTTAATGATCTTAGTATGTTTTTTGTTCACCATTAGATAGTAAAACTTAATAAAAGTTGTATTTTTGCATAATAACTTTATAAAAATAGGTATTGTATAGTTTCTAATAATCTAGCTAAAGATATTCTTAGCCGAAACGGATGTCTATATTTTAGAAGTTGTTGATTTGATAATGATATATATAACTTACTATTGCTAATAGAAGCATAGACTATTAGCTAAATAAATTTATTAACTTAACTTAATTGGAAATGAGTAAAACGTGTACTTTGTTACTGCTTTTGCTGATGTTTTTATTTCCTGCTTGTAATTCAATTTATGAAGAAACTTCTCAGGGTACTGAATTGGAACAGAACTCTGAAATTTTATTAAACTTGAAAGCAGAGGGTAAAGAGCTAAGTCGTAATTTGTCAGCTGACTATTTGAAACAAACAAACCTGCAATGTTTTTTATTTGAAAAAGATGAAAATAATTCTAGTAAATTAATTGTTGCTAGTCATATTAAGAATCTAATTTATAATGAAAAACTTTCTACTGCCATCTTTAAAATCCCAGAAAAATACAAAGAAGATTATAAGCTCGTTGTATTGCTAAATGCAGAAAATTATGAGTCAACTAAGCTGGGAACTACTCTTCAAGACTTTTATAAAAAAGTATTAATCGATGCTAAAGGAAAAACTAATTTATCCGATTATCCTCTTTTTGGAACTGTAGATATTGAAAAACTAGAGCAAAAGATTGAGGTTAGTGTTTCATTAATTAGAAGTGTAGCTCGAGTAGATATTAATATTGTGCCACAGAACCCTGAGTCAAAATACCATATGAAAGAGTTAAAGTCTGTATCGGTATATAGATCTCGCGCACGAGGATATGGTTGTTTTGATGAGGAATCATTTAACAATCAAGAGAAAAAAGTGACTAAACCTACTTTAGTTCCTACTGAAGAAGGTGGTAAGCTTTACAATACTGGATCAGGAATGCAAACTCTAGATATTAATGAAGCTACGGCAGATCCGATAGAATATGAATTTGTAGAGGGAAGTCTGACTAATAATGAGATTTATCTTTTAGAGACAGAACAAAATGAATCTACAAAGCGTGATGAAGCATTGGCTATAGTGGTAGGTGTTACTTTAGAAGGCCATGAAGGAGTTTATTACTACCGTTTAGATGTGGCCGATTATAAGAGAACTGAAAATGGTGTTGATGTTAGCTATAAGTCAGTTCTTCGTAATCATGTATACAGCTACATACTTGAAGGTGCTGAACAAAAAGGAGCTGATAGTAAAGAAGATGCTTTAAAAACAGATCTGCCGCTTTATGTGAAGATTGTTGATTGGACCGATTTTAATATTTCCGGTGATAGTTTAAATGGTGAATACTTCTTTAGATTAAAGAAAGAAGAGATTGTTTTAGATTATAAGAAAGATTCGGAATTTAGAATACATATAGAAACTAATATTCCTGCTGATGTAGTGAATAACTATTTAGTTATGAATTTTAATCAGCAGGCAACTAAATTTTCTGCAAAATTTGACCCCACAAAATATGATATTATAATAACTTCTAAAGAGAGTAATGAATCTACAGATTATTATAAAGATAAACTATCCTTAATTTTATTTACACAATCTTTTACTGTTGATGTACGTCAAAAGTTTAAAACAGCTCAATACTATATTTCCAAAACTAACTTAAATATAGAAGGACTCTATATTGTAGGACAAGAATTAGACCAAACTAATTTTGTTAAAGTTAGACTTTATGGTTATAAGAAAGATAGAAATGATATCTCAAATTTGAGGTTTGAATTAAAAGCAAAACTTAATGGGGGTGTCTATATTGATTATACAGGCGTATTTGATAATCTTAAAGAAGAGGTTATAGGAGGTATTGATGATGAGTTTGTTGGAAAGGAGACTATTTTATACCAAGAGTTTGAAGTACCTATATTAGGTAAAATAGACTCTCCTACAGATAAAGTTCTAACAATTGTAACAGATAGTGAAACAATATCGTTTGTATCAGTAACTATTCCTGTGGCATTTATACAGAAAAAAATTCTAGGATTATATGGTACAGGTGGTTTAAAAAACAATGACAATTTTAAGAGGTTAATTTCTGCTGCAAACTTTGGACTTGATAAGCATAGCGTAGTTAAGTGTGATGCCCTATCTTATGTAGAATCTAACAGCTATGATTTGGAGTCATTAATTGCTACAGAAAAACCAAATATTATTATTGTAGGATCTGGCTATAACTTGAATAAAGTTAATGTTGAAGTATTAAAACACTTTATTGAGTATCGTAATGAGCTTGGTGGCTATAATGTTATTATTTCATTGACTGGTGACGAATCAATATTAAGTTTACTTGTAGAACTAGGTATAGTTAAGCAACAAATGTCTAGTGAAGCACTAGTCTTATTGGACGACAATGTGAGAGACTTTAGGCCTTCTGTAAAGAATAAGTATGAGTATAGTTATAGATTACCGTTCTTAGAAAATGACTTAATTATAGATGGTGCATTTGGTAATACGGGTTCTTTAAGTATTAGTCTATCTAATGTGAGTGGAATTGCTATTGCTAATGAGTTTGTTAATATGGATAAAATTAAAAAGTACTCTGGAAATTTACCATATGCTATAACTGATTCGAAAAGTAAGAAATTTGACTATGCATTAACTTCTTTTAGAACACTAGATTACCCATATCTATTTATTGGAGATTCTGACTTTTTATTAAGATCACACCCAAAGTGGGTGTTTGAAGGGTCTAAGATTATTAATCAGGAAGAAACCATAAAAGATAATAATGAGCCGTATGCTTTAAAGACATGTAGTAATGGATTTTTCTTTGCAAATGTTTTAGAGTGGGCTGTATATACAGTTGAATATGGTAATAAAATAAAACGATAAAATAGATGAGACATATATATATATTAAAACAAATATTTTTCACCTTAATTACTCTATTATGTACTACTTTATCGTCATGTAGTAGCACAGATTTAGTGGATAAAGTGAGTGTTGAAAATAATGATAGTCAGTATCTTAGCTTTTCGGTAGTTGTTCCAAAAGAGACAAAAATTACTAGGGCAATGAGTGAGTCAGATACTTATAGTGTTGACTTTAAGACTTTCAAAGCTTTGTTATTTAGTGAAGGTAAGTTTGTAGAGGAATGTAAACTAGTTTCTTATACTGAAATAGACGCTGATCGTACTATGGAAAGTAAGTATAAAATAGTTGTAAAAGTTCCAGAGAAAGAGATGATAGCAGATTTACTATTTTTAGTAAATAGTCCTATTCAAGAAGCTACTAAAGGGCAAAGTTTGGATGAATACTTAGCTCAAAACACATTCGATACAGTTGGAAACTGGGATATAAAAGGAGGTAAAAAAATACCAATGTCGGGTATCTTGAAAGATTATGTAATTAATACGAATAAAAAACAATCTCAACTTCCTACAGTTCCTTTATTAAGAGCTTTAGCTAGAGTTGATTTAGTAATTAATTCTACTGTTAGTCTCAAAGAGTCGTTTGAATTTGACTTTAAAGAGGCGATAATTTATAACTCTTCTGATAAAGGGTTGTTATCTCCAATATTAAATAATATTGCTGATGCTAATACAAGTGTCAAAGCTGTCTCTATTCCTAACAATATAGGTTATAATGATCTAATTGTAGTAAATTTAAAGAATGTTGATAATTATATTAGTAATTCTGGAATTGCTTTGTTATCCGAATCCGATATTACCAATCCGGTATTTATGATTTTGAAAGCGTCTATAAATAAATCCACTGAGGACTATTATTATCGAGTTGACTTTCATAGTAAAAGTGATTTGAATGGTTATAATATTATTCCTCTTTTAAGGAATCATAAATATATTGTTTCTATAAAAAGAGTTACAGGATATGGCTATAAATCAATAAATGATGCAATTAAAGGTCCTAGTTCAAATATTGACGCTGAGGTTATCTCTTGGGATGAAAATATTGACAATGGATTTGTTGTTGGTAAAAAGTATTTTGGGATAAATACAACTGCTGTCTTTTTTGAATCTTATACTAAAGAACAGGAGCATTATATTAGTTTTCAGTCAAACTTAAGTAAGGACGAATTATTAGCTTTAATAAAGGGTGTTAGTTGGACTTATAATAAAGATCTATTTGATTTAGTTTTAGATTATGATGGACAAAAGTTTATAATTAAAACAAAAACTAATAATATCTCACATGATGTTCTAGAGGATGAGATGAAAATTAGATATGGTAAGTATGAAATCCCTATTAAAATTACTCAAAACTATGACTTGCCAGAGTACAGAGTAGCTTGTGATGTGATTAAAGTAAATGGTTTATATCAAGTTAATACAGAGTTGAATGAAAGTAATACAGTTAACCTTCAAATAATATCAAAGAGTGACTTGTCATCTTATAATTACTCGATTGAAACAGACATTATTGATAATATTCAATTTAAAGGTAATGGTGTTTTTAAGAGTGAATTATCACCATCTGGTATGTATGAAGCTAATATAATACTTTATGGGTCAGGAAAACCAAAAAGTATTTCTCCAAAAGTATATACTCTTAAAACAAATAGCAAAGTTCCTACTGCATGTACTATTAAAGTAAATATGGCATATACTCCAAAGTTGGTAGTTGGGTTTGATACTAGCAAAACTAGAGGTGCTGTGTTTAATCAAGGAACAAGGGGAAGTGACAGTCATGACTTTTTGATGTCTGAGTATAATTTTGGTTTGAATGATTCCTCAACTGTTAAAATAGCTCCTTTTAGTGACTATACGTTTAATACATCTAATAAGCCTTCAGAGGTTTATAACGCAATAACTTCTATGTTTGAAAATGGTAATAGCTGTTATATGTTTGTAAGTCGTAGTGCTTCTTTTGAAAGCGTTATTACTGGAAAGCATCAAGGAGGAATTATTCCGGATATTGTAGTTGTTGGTGGAAGTTATACTCTAACTGCTGCTCGTGCTAAATTATTAACAAATTATATTTTAGCTGGAGGTTGCGTGTTTATGTTAGAAGGTGCTAAAAGTACGATCCAGAGGTTATTTGCCAACTTGTATAATGTTAATGTTAAATCTGCAGGAGATGGTCTTTCTAGAGCTGTCTATAGAATGGAAAATATGGTTAGTGATCCTGTCTATAGTGGTCCATTTGGAAGTTTAAACAACTCATATTGGGCAAGTCCAGATGCTACTACCGATGCAGTGCTAGACTTACCTCTTAAAGAAATAGTTGTTTATACAGGAAATGTTCCTGTAAGCTACGAAGATTATCGAGCTTTTAAAGGTGCTACAATGTTAAGGACTACTCGCCATAATGTCGTTTTTATTGCTACAGATAACTTTTTAACTTCTGATGATAAAAATGCTAGGTATCCTTTTTCTATTGATGAATTAGGACGTCCGTTAGAGGTTGAATATAATGCTAGGGGAATAAATAGTTCAAATGCTACAACGTACTATAACATTAATGTTCACAACTCTAAAATTGCAGCTAATATTATGGCTTATTTAATTGATCAAGCAGAGTTTGATGGAGTGAATTCAGATTATTGATGTACGCATATTTTAATATAAAGAAAGGCATTCTGACAAATTTGTCAGAATGCCTTTCTTTATATAGTTTATTAATTATAGAGCAGATAGCATTTTTTTAAGTACTACTGTAGCTGATATTTCTCTGTTTGCAGCTTCAGGAATTACGAGTGATTGATCTGATTCTATTACATCGTCAGTAACTATCATATTTCGTCTGACTGGTAAACAATGCATAAAAAATGCGTTATTAGTAACTTTCATGTGTTCGGAAGATATAGTCCAACTCCTATCTTTGGATAGTATTTTTCCATAATTATCATCTGTATATGCTGCCCAATTTTTAGCATAAACAAAATCTGCATTTTCTAGAGCTTTCAGTTGGTTATACTCTACAGTTGCATTACCTACAAATTTAGGATCTAAATCATATCCTTTGGGATGAGTTATTACAAATTCGTAATCAGTAGCATTCATCCATTCTGCAAAAGAATTTGGTACAGCTTGGGGTAAAGGATTTGGGTGTGGTGCCCATGTTAATACTACTTTAGGTTTTTCTGTTTTTTTATACTCCTCAATTGTTATTAAATCTGCGAAACTTTGAAGAGGATGTCTTGTTGCTGCTTCCATAGAGAAAACAGGCTTTCCTGAGTATTTGATAAATTGATTTAGAATAACTTCATTATAATCAAACTCTTTATCTTTGAATTGAGCGAAAGACCGTACACCTATAATATCGCAGTAACAACTCATTACAGGTATAGCCTCTAGTAGGTGTTCGGGTTTATCTCCATCCATTATTACTCCTCTTTCTGTTTCCAACTTCCAAGCTCCTTGGTTAATATCTAGTACAATAACATTCATGCCTAAGTTGATAGCAGCTTTTTGTGTGCTAAGTCTAGTCCTTAAACTTGAGTTGAAAAAAATCATTAGCAAAGTTTTGTTCTTTCCTAATGTGTCATATTTAAATCGATCTGTTTTGATCTCTTTTGCTTCTTGTAGAGCTTGGTTTAAGTTTCCTATATCGTGAACTGATATGAATTTTTTCATAATATTTATTGGGTTATTCCAACTCAATTTGTTGGATGTTAATAATCTCTTCACTTAAAAATAAAGAGGCTGACTCTTTAAATTTATTGACTGATTCTGTCGTCAAAAATAGACAGTTTCCTGTCTTAACACACTTTTCATCAATCTCAGGATGTCTATTTAAATAATCTTTTAGACTGTTGGCTACAAAGCTACCTTGTGATATTATATTAATATGGCTGGGTGTGTATTTTTTTATCGTCTTTGATAGGATAGGGTAGTGGGTGCAGCCTAATAAAACTGTATCAATCTTATTGTCTTTACTAAAGAGGTTCTCTATGTGTTTCTTTACAAAGTAGTTTGTTCCTTCATTATCAACCTCTCCATTTTCTACAAGGTGTACCCACATAGGGCAGGCTTCGCTTACAACATTTAAATTAGGACTGATCTTCTCTATTTCTAGAGGGTATGAGTTCGATAAAATTGTTCCACTAGTTGCCATAACTCCTATATGTTTAGTCCTAGATACAGAATTTAGAATCTCTACTGTTGGTCTTATAACACCTAATACTCTTCTATTAGGATCTATGTTAGGGAGATTGTTTTGTTGTATGCTCCTTAAAGCTTTTGCCGAAGCTGTATTACATGCAAGTATAACCAAGTGACAGCCCATGCTAAATAGTTTTTCTACTGCTTGAAGTGTAAACTTATAAACTACATCAAAAGATCTTGTACCATACGGAGCTCTTGCATTATCTCCTAAATATAGAAAATCATAATTAGGGAGTTTATTTCGAATTTCTTTGAGTATGGTTAAACCACCATATCCTGAGTCAAAGACTCCGATTGGACCAGGTGTTCTTGGTAATTCTTTTTGCATATATTCTCCTGTTATATTTAAACAGTAAGAGGAGTTAAGACATTGGCCTAACTCCTCTTACTTTATTTATAATTGAATTTTATTATTTCAACTCAGCTTTAATTAATGCTGTTACATCTTTACTTTGTTGTTCATCAACAAAAGGTATTGTTGAGCTAGCTAAGTCGAAGATATAAATAAATTTCTCTTTTTTACCAACTTTTTGAATAGCCTCATTTAATTTTTTATAAATAGGAGCCATTAAATCCATTTGCGCTTGTTGCATTGATTGCATAGCTTCTTGTTGGAAAGCTTCCATTCTTTGTCCCATATCTTGAAGCTCTTTTTGTCTTCTTTCTGCTATAGTCTGTGGTAATGAGTTTTCACTCATATCTTTTTGAAACTGCTGAGCTTTTTTAGTAAATTCTTCTTGGCTCTTTTCGAATTCATCTTGGTATTTCTTTTGAAGAGCTTCAAGGTCTTTTTCAGCTTTTTTGTATTCAGCCATTTCAAAGATGATAGCTTGAGAGTTTGTGTGTCCAAATTTTAGTGTTTGTGCTACTGCTCCTAATGGCAATATCAACATAACTAATAATAAGAGTTTCTTTAGCATAGTTTTATATTTAATATATTAATATTCAATTTCATTATTAGCAAATGTATGAAATAATTTTTATTTATTGATAAATCTTATAATCTGATCGCTAATATCATATTTTGGCTGAGCAAAAATAATACTAGTAGCTGTTGCTCTATCTATAATTGCTGCATAATCTTCTTTTAAGCTAATTTGTTTTGCTGCCTCATATATCTGATCGTGTATAGGATTTAATAAGTTTTCTTTCAATTTAGCAATTTCTCCTTCAGGTCCAAAATATTTCCTTCCTAGTTCCATTGCAGCTTTCTCTGCTTTTATGATACGCTCTTCATTTTCTTTTTTCTGTTGATCTGTCATAGATGCAGCTTGAGCTTGATAAGTATCATATAAAGCTTGTACTTGGTCACCGGCTTTAGTTACTTCTTTTTGAAAAGCTTCACTTTTTTGATCTATTTGCTTAGAATACTCAACGTATGCTGGAATATTGTTTACAATATAGTCTGTATCAATAAATGCATACTTTTGAGCAGAAGCTCCCAGTGTAGTTAAGACTATCAATGTTAAAACATAAGTAAATCTTTTCATAATCTTTCTGTTTTTAATTAGAATTCTTGTCCTAATATGAAGTGGAATTGGCTGCCACCATATCTTGTAGAACCATTAATTTTATCGAATCCATATCCCCAGTCAATCCCCATCATACCAATCATTGGTAAGAAAATACGTACACCTATACCTGCAGATCTTTTTAAATCAAAAGGATTGAAATCGCTTACTTTTTGCCAAGCATTACCACCTTCAAGGAAACCTAGAACATAGATGCTAGTTGTTGGCTCAAGCATTAGTGGATATCTTAGCTCAAGGCCCATTCTTGTGTATGCATAAGCATAACCATTTTGAGTTAAGCTATTGTTTTCATAACCCCTTAGAGGAATCATTTCTGTAGCATATCCAGAGTATCCAGACATACCGTCTCCACCCATTTCAAATGTTTCGAAAGGAGAACGTTTGTTGCTGTTATAGTGTCCTAACACTCCTAGTTCAAATCTAGTCATAAGTACTGGTGTGCGTTTATGTCTAGTATAGTCCATTAGAGATGTATACGTTTTCGCATGGAATTTCCATTTATGGTATTCAATCCATTTATTTTTCTTTTTCTGATCTTCTTTGTTATTGTCTTTTAAGTCAGAGTATTTTACGCCATCCCATAATGAATATGGAGGAGTAAATTGAGCAGATAAAGAGAAGTCGGATCCATGTCTTGGGAAGATAGGATTATCATATGATGCTCTTGCTAATGTTAAATTAACACTTAGGTTGTTTGAGCGTCCATTTTGAACGATAAAGTATCTCCAATCTTTCATGATATATCTTTGGTAAGATAAATTAGCCATAAATGTGAAATAGTCATCTGGCCAACTTAAACGTTTACCCCATCCTACCGACATACCAAATACTTTCATAGACTTGTCAGGGTCGTAGTAGTTCTCATAATTATTATAGTTGTAACCATAACCGTAATTATAGTTGTACATATTGTCATAATAAGAAACAGGGTTAAAACTGCTACTAACGTCTGTTTGAATTGAATAGAACATTGATAGTGAGAAAGAGTTAGGGCGTTTGCCTCCAAACCAAGGGTCAAAAAATGAGAAACTATATGATTGATAGTATTTAGCATTTGTTTGACCACTGATTGTCAATGTTTGTCCATCTCCCTGTGGTAGGATACCTCTATGGTTCTTACCAGGGCTAAATAGATTCTTTATTGAGAAGTTTGTAAACTTTAGACTAAGTTTACCAATAACCCCAGTTTGCCCCCAACCAGCAGAAAATTCAATTTGGTCATTTGCTTTTGATACTAACTCATAATTAATATCTACAGTTTCATTTTCAGGGTCTGGTTGAATATCTGGCTTTATGTTTTCAGGGTCAAAATGTCCCATTTGCTGTATTTCACGCATTGAACGCATAATGTCATCTTTACGGAAAAGCTCTCCTGGACGAGTTCTTAATTCACGTCTTACCACATTCTCATATAAACGGTCGTTTCCAATGATGCCGACTTTATTAATGGTAGCAGGTCTTCCTTCATGAATACGCATTTCTAAGTCGATTGAATCTCCGACGATATTAACTTCTACAGGATCTAAAGAGTAGAATATATATCCGTTATTATAATATAAGTTCCCTACAGCATCATCATCTCCTACTAATCTATCCATTAGTAATTTCTGGTTGTAGGTATCTCCCTTTTTCATTTGTAGCATGAACTCTAATTGATCGGAAGGATATAGTGTATTTCCGACCCAAGAGATATCGCGGATATAGTACTTTTTGCCCTCTTCAATGTTAAGATATACATCTACAGTTTTGTCATCGAAAGCTACTACACTATCAGAAACAATTCTTGCATCTCTATATCCTAGTTCATTGTATTTTTCAATAATAGCATCTTTGTCCTTTGCATAATTTTCAGGAATGAATTTCTTTGTTTTGAAAAGGTTTTTAAATTTCCCCTTTTCATTTGTTTTCTTCATCGCCTTCTTAATCTTCGAATCTTTGAGGTGGTCGTTCCCTTCGATATGTATTTTGTGGACTTTTATCTTCTCTTTTTTGTCAATACGTATATCCACCATTACCTGATTTTTATTTTCAGGGTCATCTTTCTGTGTTATAAGTACTGTTGCATTTTTAAAACCTTTATCATCGAAGTATCGCTTAATCCAGATATTAGCTCTATTAATAGCATGAGGTGTAATTTGGCTACCAACTACTAATCCTAATTTAGCTTCTAAATCTTTGCGTTCTGATTTCTTTATACCATGATATTTAATTTCAGAAATTCTAGGACGTTGAGCTAACTTTATTTTTAGATATATTTTATCTCCATCAATTTTTTCAGCAGTAATTTTTACATTAGAAAAAAGTCCATGTTTCCAATATCTATTAATAGCGTCAGTGATTTTTGTACCTGGAACCTCAATTGTCTGTCCAACAGCAAGTCCTGAAAGACTAATCAAAGCGTAATCCTCATAGTTACTTACACCTTCAACTTTTATATCAGCAATGATATACTTTGTGGGTGTTCCAGAATATAAAATAGTCGGTTTTGACTCATCAGCTGAGTTTACATCTTGTGCATACCCGTATGGGGTTACTAATAATAGTAATGCTGCTATAATAAATTTTATGCTGATTTTAGAGTTATGCATTTATCTAATGTTTGAATTTACTATTGTGTTACTTGTTCGCTTGTTTTACCAAATCTTCTCTCTCTACTTTGGTAGTCTAAGATAGCTTTATCTAGATCATTCTCAGAGAAATCTGGCCAATATGTATCGCAGAAATAGAATTCTGTATAAGCACACTGCCATAATAAGTAGTTGCTTAACCTATACTCTCCTCCTGTTCTAATTAATAAATCAGGATTTGGCATAAAAGAAGTATTTAAATTCTGCTGTATTGTTTCTGGTGTGATATCGGAAATATTAAGTTCTTTATTTTGAACTTTTAGGGCTATACTTTTGGTAGCTTCTGTTATTTCCCAATATGAAGAATAGCTTAATGCTAAGACTAAGCATAAAGCTTTGTTATTTTTAGTATTCTCAACACATTCACTTAATCTATATTGAACTTCTTGAGGGAGTTTATTCAATTCTCCAATAATTTTAAAACGGATGTCGTTTTTCTTAAGAAGCTCTTCGTTTATAGAAGCTAAAAGAAGATTCATTAGAGCTGTTACTTCATCAGCTGGTCTATTCCAATTTTCTGATGAAAAAGTGTATAATGTTAGGTATTTTACTCCTAATCTAGCTGCATGCTCAGCTATTTTATGAACAGTGTCTGCACCAGCTTTGTGCCCAAAGCTTCTTTCTTGATCTTTAGCTTTAGCCCACCGCCCATTGCCATCCATAATAATGGCTATATGTTCTGGAATCTTATTTTTATTTATGGATTGTTGATATAATGTCATTCTTTATATATGAATCTTATACTTACTTAAAACCTAGTTTATTTAGACGTCCTCTCCAAACCTTATTGTCATCTTTTGTAATAAACCAAATGTAGTTATTATTATCTACAGTTAGAGTTTCAATGATTTGTTCTTCAAGTTTTGTTGGTATTTGTTCTTTAGAATTAGCTATATACCAATTTATAGCATCTTGTGATGTATATATTTTATTGATATATTTAGTTATGGTTTCCTCTTCTTTACCTTCTTCTTTTGTCGTCTTTTCTTCTGTAGGTTTTTTAATTATAACCTTTACCTTACCTAAAACGTAAAGCATGTTGTTATAAGAGAAAATAGTAGGGTTTTGCAGTCTAGGAAGAGAGTTCTTGTTAACGCCTGCATCTGCGGTTTTAACCCATGAACCTTCTTTTTGATACATCCAAACAGAAGGTGCTGTTTGATCGCTTTCAATCTCTCCGTATAACATGGTTAAATTGGAGTTTAGTTGATATGTTGTTGATGTGATGTTTTTAACAGGAAAATCTTTAGGAGTATTACCTTTTTCTTTCCACTCTATTGTGCCATTTTGGATAGAACCATAATGAAGCGTATTGTTGTTTGTAGCAAAAATCTCTTCTTTATTGTATCCTAACAAATTAGATAGCTCTTTTTCACTGCTAGTCCATGCTTCGCCGTCCTCAGATATGTACAGTTTATTGTTTGACGTTAGCGCAATGATTTTTTCATCATTAGTTGTAATTACTTGTACGATTGTGTTGCTGTCGCCAATATCGAATGTGTTAACTGGTTTCCAGTTTCCTTTATAGTTTTCTAGTGTATAAGCTTTCCCGTTTTTTGAAAAAGCCATCACTTTATTTTTGATATTTGCTAAAAATTTAGTTTCCTCGGCTCCGATAGGAAGGGATGCATCTATAGTAGACCAGTCTATAGAGTTAGGGTCTTGTTTGTGAACATTGACCTTAATCGTGTATTTTTTTGTATAGTTCGTATCATACAAGTTTTTAGTTGTTAGCTCTAGTGGTTTTGTTAAATCTAAGGAGTCTCTTAGATCAAGTATAGAGTCATTTTTAAAAACAGCAGTATAATTTACTTTTAATTCTTTTATAAGAATCTTGTTGATAACAGTGTCAGAACCAAAAGGTAAAGAGTCTGGATTAAATATTAAACCAGCTTTTTGGTTAATCGAGAAAGGCTTAGTTATGCCTCCTGGTACAGTGTCTATCTGAAAAGCATGTATAGTGGCATCGGGAATAATCTCAAAGTTAGGCGTGTCTGATTTAAGACAAGACATCATTGTAGCTGTTGTAAACAATATTCCAGATATAATTGGGAGTAGCTTAATTTTCATTGAATTATTACTTGTTTAATTACAATTTTACAAAAATAGAGAACATTATCGGTTATTCAACGATTTTATTTATATAATATTATATATAACAAGCTCTCTATAATTTGATAGTTACCTTAGGTTTTATTTTAATGTAAGCCATTCTTTATAAGATAATAGCTAGATTAAAGGTTATTATTCTTGCAAATATAACTATATCTTTGATATTCTAATATAAAGATACTACCTATATTACTTGTGATAAGTTATGAAAGTCTGTCCAAAGAACTCTTTTTTTATAGCTACTCCTAGATCTTTTATATTTGGGGCACAAATTCCATTCTGTAATATGACTTCACTTTGTTCAATATGTACTTCGTCCCACAAGTTTTCATTAATGAATGAATTTAATAATACAGCACCTCCTTCAACTAGTACTGATTGAATTTCATTTTGATATAGGAAGTCGCATATTTGGGTTGTTATATTTTTATCAAAGTTTAATTTTATATATTTTATATTTGATTTAAAAGATGTTGTTGTTTTTGTAGTGAAAACCCAGGTTTGAATTTTATTGTCGAAAAGACTTAAATCTTGAGAAAGTTTTAAATCTTTATCTATAACTAGTCTTATTGGATTCTTTGGATACCAATTTCTAACATTAAGGCGTGGGTTGTCTAGCTTAGCTGTGTTAGTTCCAACTAATATACTTTCTACTTCGGCTCGTCTTTTCTGAGTTATAATGGTTGAATTTGGAGTTGAAAATATAACAGGGTTACCAGCAGTTCTTTGTTTATCTATAAAGTAATCTGCAGATTGTGCCCATTTAAGTATGATGTATGGTCTTTTATGCTGGTGGAACGTGTAAAATCGGCGGATTAAGTTTTTACATTCACTTTCTAAAACTCCTACTTGAACATCGACTCCTGCATTTTTAAGTTTTTGAATACCTTGTCCATTGACTTTGTTAAAAGGGTCCTGACATCCTATAATAACATGCGGTATTTTATGCTTTATAATAAGATCTGCACATGGTGGTGTTTTTCCTGCATGAGAGCAGGGTTCTAGACTTACATATAGAGTAGATTGTTGTAGTAACTTTTTGTTTTTTACTGAATTAATTGCATTTACCTCAGCATGGGCAGTCCCACTTTTAATGTGATACCCCTCGCCTATAATAATGTCGTTATGAACAATAATAGCTCCTACTAGAGGGTTAGGTGCTGCAAAAAGAGCTCCTTTTTGAGCTAGTTGTATACAACGATACATATAATGTTCTTTCTTGTTAATCATAATAGGCTACATTTTATTAATTTCTTATTTTTGTTTATAAATAAACGTACGAATGAAATATATTAAAAAATACATAAACGACTCTTTGCAGTCTATCTATTCTCATACTGAATTAAAGAATATTCAGATGGCCCTATGTACTGATGTATTAGGGTTTGAAAAGATGGATATGTACTTATGCAAAGATATTAAATTATCAGAAACACAAAGCAAAGCTTTAAAAAGTGCTGTTGAAAGATTGGCAAAACATGAGCCGATTCAATACGTTGTAGGAAAAACTTTCTTTTATGGGAATTATTTTAAGGTTAAATCAGGAGTCTTAATTCCTAGACCTGAAACAGAAGAACTTGTAGATCTTATATTAAGAGATAATAAAGGGGCTTATAAGTTACTTGATGTTGGCACTGGAAGTGGCTGTATTGCACTATCTATAGCTTTAAAAAACAAGGAGGCTGTTGTAGAGGCTTGGGATGTGTCGGATAAGGCTTTAGAAATAGCTAAAGAAAACAACAGACTATTAAATGCTGGAATTAAAATAATAAAGCAAGATGTGTTAGCTGAAATAGCTTTTAAAGAAAAAGAACTTGATGTATTGGTAAGTAATCCTCCTTATATAACATTAAAAGAGAAGACAATAATGGAGAAAAACGTTTTGGATTGGGAGCCAGAGTTAGCACTATTTGTTCCTGATAATAAACCTCTATTATTTTATGAGAAAATAGCAGAGATAGGACGAAAACTACTTAAAAAAAATGGAAAACTTTATTTTGAGATAAATCAACTTTATGGAGAAGAAACAGCTAGGATGCTGTCTAATATGGGCTATGTAGATATTCAGTTATTAAAAGATGTTTTTGGTAATAATCGAATAATAAGTGCAAAAAATGTATAGTAAAAAAAGTATAGAGTATGATGAGGCTCTAAATAAATTAGAGGCTTACTGTGTTGCAGCTGAAAGATGCATTGAAGATATAAATAGGAAAATGAATAATTGGGAGTTGACCAATGAGGAAAAAAATAAAATTCTGAATGCTTTAATTGAAAATCGTTTTCTTGATGAAATTCGTTATGCTAAGGCATATGTTAATGATAAGTATAAATTTGCTAAATGGGGCAGGAAAAAAATCGTTCAAAATATGATGATGAAGGGAGTCGATAGGGAAGCTATTCAAGAGGGAATTAACCATATTGACGATGAAATATATTCTGAAAACTTAAAGGACATTATATCTTCTAAATCTAAAGGAATTAAAGCTGAAAATGACTATGAGTTTAAAGGGAAATTAATACGGTTTGCAATGGGAAGAGGGTATGATTATTCTGATATTATAAAGGTGATGCCACAACTAGAGATGTTTTAAAGCATATAAATCTTATGTTTAGAGTCTAAATGTTTGATTTTGAACAAAAAGAGATGTATCTGATGGAAAAAACATAAGATAATAAGCAATATTCTATTTTACTTATTCGATAGGTTTCACTACTTTTGTAGTTAATATTTTACCACATTTCAGTTTACTTATATTATGAAAACTTTAGAAAAGTTATTCGCAGAGAGACTTCTTAAAATTAAAGCAATTAAGTTACAACCAGCAAATCCTTTTACATGGGCTTCGGGATGGAAATCTCCATTCTATTGTGATAATCGTAAAACATTATCATATCCTGTGTTAAGAAACTTTGTGAAAATAGAGACTGCTCGTATTATACTAGAACAGTTTGGACAAGTTGATGCAATTGCAGGTGTTGCAACAGGGGCTATTCCTCAAGGTGCAATGGTTGCTGATTTGTTAAACTTACCATTTGTTTATGTGCGTAGTACTCCAAAAGGACATGGCTTAGAGAACCTTATAGAGGGAGAGTTAAGACCAGGTATGAAGGTAGTTGTAATTGAAGATTTAGTTTCAACAGGAGGAAGTAGCTTGAAAGTTATTGAAGCAATTCGTAGAGATGGTTGTGAGGTAATAGGTATGGTAGCTGCATTTACTTATGGTTTCCCTGTTTCAGAGAAAGCATTTAAGGATGCCAAAGTGCCTTTGGTCACACTAACTAACTATGAAGCTGTTTTAGAAATAGCTTTGAAAACTGGGTACATTGTCGAGGATGATGTCGAAACATTGGATGAATGGCGTAAAGACCCTGAAAATTGGGATGCGTAATCATCTAATAAGTTAATAATAAACTAATCAAAGAAGAGCATTTCAACCTTGTATAAGGTATGAAGGGCTCTTTTATTTTTTTAATAATAAAATATTATATAATGAGCAAGTACGAAAGTCCTATAAAAGTAATTCCATATTCACAAGAAAGAGTTTATACTAAAATTTCAGATTTAAATAATTTTGAAGGATTAAAAGATAAATTACCTCAAGATAAAATTAAAGATTTGATGTTTGATTCAGACTCAGTAAGCTTTAGTATAAGTCCTGTTGGGCAAATTAAATTAGAAGTAGTAGAGCGTACTCCAAACTCTTGTGTGAAGTTTCAGACAGTTACTTCGCCTCTTCCATTTACACTTTGGGTGCAGGTTGTTCCTACCTTAGATGAAGAATGTAAAATGAAAGTAACCATAGAAGCTAGTTTAAACCCATTTATAAAGGGTATGGTTCAAAAACCTCTAATTGATGGCTTAGAAAAAATGGTTACAGTCTTATCAATGATTGAGTATTAATTAAGGATTTATTGATGGTACAGAAGCTTTGGGAAAAATCAACAGATGTAAATAAAAACATCGAAAAATTTACTGTGGGGCAAGATAGAAAGTTAGATCTCTATCTTGCTAAACATGATATAATAGGTTCTTTAGCGCATACGAAAATGTTAGCATCTATTGGCTTATTAACAGATGAAGAACTGAATCTCATCCACCATGAGTTAAAGTCTTTGTATGAGACTGCCTTGGATGGAAATCTTTTAATTGAAGAAGGAGTTGAAGATATTCATTCTCAGGTGGAGTTAATGTTAACTCGTCGTTTGGGTGATGTTGGTAAAAAAATACATAGTGGAAGGTCTAGAAATGATCAAGTTTTGTTAGATTTAAAACTGTTCACCAGAGAGGAAATATTCAAAGTTGCTAGTCATATAGATATACTTTTTGATGCGCTGCTAAATCAAAGTGAAAAGTATAAAGATGTCTTGATGCCAGGTTATACCCACCTGCAAATAGCTATGCCTTCTTCTTTTGGTCTATGGTTTGGAGCGTATGCCGAAAGTTTGGCAGATGATTTATTATTTCTACAAGCAGCATTTAAAATGTGTAATAGAAATCCTCTTGGATCTGCCGCAGGATATGGTTCTTCATTTCCTTTAGATAGAACAATGACGACTGAACTATTAGGTTTTGACTCTATGAACTATAATGTAGTTTATGCTCAAATGGGGCGAGGTAAAATGGAAAAGAATGTAGCTTTTGCATTAGCTACGATTGCAGGAACTATTTCTAAGTTAGCATATGATGCGTGTCTTTTCAATAGCCAAAACTTCAACTTTGTAAAGCTACCTGATGATTGCACGACTGGGTCAAGCATAATGCCACATAAAAAGAATCCTGATGTTTTTGAGTTGATTAGGGCTAAGTGCAATAAGCTGCAAGCTTTACCACAACAAATCATTTTAATCGCAAATAACTTGCCTTCTGGTTACTTTAGGGATCTTCAGATAATCAAAGAAGTTTTTATTCCTGCATTTGAAGAGATCGTTAGTTGTATTCAGATGACAACTTATATTATACAAGAAATGAAAGTGAATACATCAATACTAGATGATGATAAATATTCTTTCTTATTTAGTGTGGAAGAGGTAAATCGTTTAGTCTTAGATGGAGTGCCTTTTAGAGATGCTTATAAAACTGTAGGATTAGAGATTGAAGCTGGTAAATTCACTCCAGATAAGAATATAAATCATACACATGAGGGTAGTATAGGGAATTTATGTAATGATAAAATTAAAGAATTAGAGAAAAAGATATTCAAAGGCTTTAATTTTGATAAAATAAAGATGGCTGAGAAACAGTTACTTATGTAAATGATGAAAAAAAAGATCGTTATTTTGTGAAAATAGTTAGTGATTTGTTTGGCGGAAATGAAAAAGGTCCCTATATTTGCACCCGTTGAAACGCGAAAGTAGCTCAGTTGGTAGAGCACAACCTTGCCAAGGTTGGGGTCGCGGGTTCGAATCCCGTCTTTCGCTC
>JASLCG010000067.1 GCA_030151885.1 Bacteroides sp. | reverse complement strand
TGCTATCTTCAAAAATAGAGCTAAAAAGTACGACAAAGCCTAAACTACAAAGTTTGGCAGAGGAGCTGACGCAGTTAGAGCGTTTGGTCAATTGGATTGTACAGTTTGATATGGATATTCTTGATGTAGATATTTCGGCTGTACGCAAACTACTGAAACAGCGACACCCCAAAATCGTATTTCAGGTAGCAGAGCCTATCTTTAAGGAGGAGCTGATGGAAGAGCTCGATAGCTTCTGTGCTTTGACCATTGAATCGGTATTGGCAGATTTGGTTAAGTATCAGAAGAAGTACCCTAAAGGGTTGTTTTACGATCAGATGCAGTACCTTATATTAGATGCAAAATACCATAAAGAGTTTGACCTGTTTATGTCGTTATTCGATTATGAGGTCTTTGAAGAGTACATGATGCTGAATCCAAACGGACTATTCTACGACTCGGCAAAGGCACTGGCCGATATGTATCCGAAATTGAAAAATTATAAAGAGCTTTCTTAAAAGTCAATTTGTATATGTAAAATAAGAGCAGGTAATGCCCCCTTCTGCAAGGAGCGTATTACCTGCCCTTATTATTTACTCCTATTTAGGTTTACTCCTATTTAGCCTCAATTCCGACTCGTTTGCATAGCTCTATAAACAGCCCAATAAGGAGGTAGTTCTGGAAAAACAGCCGATTCGCACAAAAAAACCAAATGGGGTGCTAAATGTTAAGTTACTATTACAAATAGGTTATAAAGATTTAAAAAAATGCAATTATCAGCATAAAAATGTGCAATGTTATTAGAATATGGAAATTTTTTATTATCATTAAACTTAGAAAGATAAAGGTACTATAAATGACTACCAAAAATGGTGTAAATATAGGCCTCTAATAGAGTGAAAAAGATGGATCAAGAAAAAGCGAAGGCAGTAGCTGTTGCTATTCGAGAATTGACATCAGCAAGCTACTTATTAGAAAATCTGTTGACTGACGATCTGTTTTTAGGATATAATTACAATCCACACACAAAGAAATTTGTGGTAGTGTACGACGAACGCCTCGAACAAGAGTGTAAAATAAAGGCTTCGTTACTTGAATTTTATCTAACCTACAATCGGCTGTTTAACTATGCGTCAGACCTGGTAATAATGCCAGAAAGGGCTTATAATGCCCCACGACATACACTTACAATCACTTACTTTGCTCCGTTAAAATATGCTACCCGTATTGAGCCCAACAGCTTATGCGATAGGATATCACGCGAGCTCTAAATTAGGAACAAGGCTAACAATATAAACTAGTTCAGATCAGACAAAAACCACTCTCTCTAAAGTTTCATTACTTTAGGGAGAGTTTTATTTTGTAGGAGAGTGAGGAGTGTGTATATTTACTCCACCCTAATGTTTAACTAAACACAATAATCTGATGCAGACTACCATTTTTAAACCAAGTAAGAGCTTTAAAATAATGCTCTATATCTTCCCTTTAGTTCCTATAATGATGGTTGTATTCACCTACTTGATTAAATACAAGTTGGGTATGCTATACGAAGGAGCCAGTTTCTGGGAGAACATCGAAATTATAACAACCATCCATTTAAGCGCATTTATGATATCGGGTATATTCTGGATTTACTACTGTTTCTATGCCATATCACGTGTGGAGTTGACCGACCAATCGGTCTTAATAAAGAGCCAATGGGGACGCAAAAAGGAGTTGCCAATAAGCAGTTTAAAGAGTGTAACGCTGGGCGAAACTTACATCAGCCTACGCCAAAAAGAGGGAGATAACATCAGCTTTCAGGCAGCTACATTCAATAAAGCAACAAAAAAACAGATTGTTGAGGCTATTAACGAACAAATTACGAAGCATAAATAAGAGTAAAATATGGATACAAAGGTATTTAAAGTGAAGAATAGCAGAATCAGCCTAGTGTGCATTATTACGGTTTTTATAATAGGTGGCTACATAGCACTCTATATGGTAGGGCATAATGCCCGCACAGACGAGCAGCTGTATAGAACACTGGGGATTTTAACAATTCCCATATTCCTATTTTTAAACTTCTTTATTTTTCGAGTAACGACTATTGAGATTACCCCCGATAAACTACTGCTCAAGCGCATTCTAGGAAAAACAAACAGCTATAATTTGGCCGATATTGATAAGCTGACGGTGGCGATACGAAAATCGCACTTCGTTATATGCTTCAAGTCGGGCAATACCAAAGGGTACAACGCAGGTTCATTGGGGCCAAAAGTGGTGGCCGAGATGGTGCAAGAGGTGAACGAACGACTTTTAAAATAACCCAATGGGTCGTTAAAAGGGCTTGTATAAGACAAAAGTATCTGCTGTAAAGGTGGGTGCTTTTTTTGTTGGCAGATGCCTTTTCATACACTCCACGCTCTCTTAAACAGCAATCATAGAGGAGGTTCAACGATACAAAAGAGAAGCTCGGTAAAAGTGGTATTAGCATAATCCACTCTATTTAATGGCTGTTGTACCACTGATATGCAACTCTGTCTTCTCCATATATTTTAATACTCTTGTAGTAAAAAGTAGGATAGAGGCTTATATATTGATAATCAAAGTAATAAAAGCGACATTTAGTTTTAAGGCACTGCATAAAACCGTATCTTTGCACGGCTCTTACTTAACTCAAAGCGTGTGAATATCAGATTAATAGAACGACTAACAACACTTGTTTTAGCAATTATAATGCTCTCTGCCTGTACCCAACAGGTGGAGCACTCCGATTTGGCAGAGTTCCAAAAAATACTCACCACCTTGGCCGAAGACGATTATATGGCCGTTAAACTGGCAGTCAGTACCAACCCCAACACTCCACAAGAGGTGCTGTTTCACTTTGCCAGCGAAAACCACGTATTGCTGGGCGAGGGGGTAGCCCGAAACCGACATGCAGATGTAGCCCTGTTGACGCACCTATCCACCAATTCTGCCACGTTTATCCGTATTCATGTGGCCTCCAACCCCTCTACGCCCGATTCAATACTGCACATCATGGCTTCCGATACTGTTTGGAGCGTCCGTCAGCAGGTGGCTAAAAACCCCTCCACCACACTCAATACGCTCCATAAACTGCTGCACGACCCCCACGCAATGGTCCGTACAGAGGTGGCTACCCATCCACAGACAACGGAATCGTTGCTAGATACCCTCTTTACCGATGCCGACATGAATGTAAAACTAGCAGTGGCCAGCCACCTACATACCCGTCCAGAGCACCTCAGTAAGTTGGCAAACAACCGTAATATTTCACTTCGGGCGGCTGTTGCACTCAATCCCAACACCCCAAACTACACCCTGAATGAGCTGTCGGAAGATAAAAATGCCTTTGTACGTGCCAATGTAGCATCCAATCCAGCCACACCAGAAGATACCCTTTGGAAGTTGGCCTCCGATAATAACCCCAGCATCCGATCTCAAGTAGCCACTAATCCAGCCCTTACCGATTCGATTATCACCCTTTTGGCTGCCGATAACAACCCCTTTGTACGAGCAGCTTTGGCCAAAAACGGCAATACACCCATCGAACTGCTTCGCCACTACTTAACCGATGCAGATGCAGGAGTGCGTGCAGCCGTGGCAGCTAATATCCGAATAGATACACTTTGGTTGGCTCAATTGGCCCAAGACTCCACTCAGCTGGTGCTTCAGGCTGTGGCAAACAACCCCATCAGCACCCAATCAATTTTGACAAAACTCTACTTACAAGAGAACGAACGACTCAACTACTACTTGGCATCTAACTTGAACCTTCCCACCAAATATTTATCGGAATTGGCAAAATCTTCCAACACCCAGCTCCGTGCTAAAATAGCACGAAACAACCATACGCCCCTCTACATACTGAAAGAGTTGGCACAAGACAGCCTGTTTTTGGTACGTGCCAGTGTAGCCTCTCACAACTTCGGACTATCGGGAGCACCGTAAATTGGGCTTATCCATCTGCATAAATTATAAATTTCGGCATCAGCAAACTGGTCAAAGTAGATGGCGTGTCATAAAGAGGACAGCAAAACTCCAAATAGTCTATTCTTTAGTTTCAATGTTCTTAGATTATAATTTGGGGTGAGAGTAGTGCCAAAGCACGAAAAAAAGTAAAAAAGGTATTGAATAATCTTTTTTATTTATAAAAAAATAGTATGTTTGCCGTTGATTTGGAAAATATATAAAAAAGACATCTAGTTTTATATATAAGAAGATTTACCAAGCAAAGAAAGTGTACTATACATTGTTGTTTGGGAATAATTTCATATCTTGTCAGATAGTGTCGCAATCTTGCGTAATAGAATTTAAATTGTAATTACTTAAACTATAATATAATAGCAACAAGTTTGAGTGTGAAGTGTAAACTTACTCAATGATATTTATTTTTAATTATGGATCATGTAAGCTTTAAGGCTAACAACAATAACGTTCGGATACATACAGCCCTTTTTTCGCTGTATAGTTTGTTTATTCTTGCCTTTATCTACTTCTCGTTTAACGAGATGGCTACGATTAGTTTAATACTACTATGTAGTACAGTAGTTGCCTATTTTATCTATTTTTTATTTGTACTAAATAGAAGCATATCCAAGATTAGTTTTTCAAACAATCACCTGCTTGTCAACTATCAATTGGGCAGAATGAAGTCCATTCCTTACCAAAACATCCATACTTTTAATTTCCACCGTTGTACTATTATAAAGATACTCTATATAGACGATCGAAAAGCCACTTTTTTAAGGCTCAAGCATTTTGATAAAGAGGCTATTCATGGCATATTCCAAAAACTAAATAACATCTCTAAGCACAACATTTCTCAGCTCACGCAAGAGGAGATTGATTCGTTGCAAGATAAAAACAAATTCAACTTTGAGGTAATAACCGATCACGGTCCATCTTTTTACAGCTCTCTGCTTTTAAGCTCCCTGCTGCCAATGGTGGGCATCTTCCTGGTGGCATACGATTGTGTTCAGGCAAGAAGTTTTTCGTGTGTACTCTCTTCGATAGATTTTGGGGTGGCTACTTCGTTTATACTGCCCATTGCAGTGATTCTTTTCGATAAAATGATGTCGAAAAAACTGCTTGCACTAAAAGATGGTGTGCTTACTCTCTCTAACGAGTTTACCGTCCTGAAAAAG
>JASLCG010000141.1 GCA_030151885.1 Bacteroides sp. | reverse complement strand
TTGTTAACCTAATTATTAACCAGACGACTAATATTATGAGAAAAGTTTTTATATCCGTAGGTATAGCCTCTGGGGCCTATTTTTTAGCATTGCTATTTGCAGTTTACTATCCTGTTAGTAAGTACCTATTTATATTAAGTGTTGCATTAATCTTTTTTGCAGCTGTGATATTACTATGGGGCATTGTTGGAAAACTTGTGTCGAAGGTTCGTGGAGTAACCTCTATTAATAGTATACAAACTCTTTTCATAGTATTGTTATCAGTAAATATTTACTTATTAATCAATAAAATAAATGAATTAATAGAGTCCACAAGTGGAACTTTTTCGCTGTCTTTAAATATACTAGGGGCAGTAGGAATGTTGGTTTTTCTGACAATGGAAAAATTCAGACGTTTAAAGAACAACCCTTAAATTAAATAATACGATATATAACTTAGAAGTTACTGAAAAACACACTTACAACACCTCTATAACTTAACTATATGAAGTAATCTTTATGTTGCCGATATACCTTAAGCTTGTCGGCAACAAGACAGAGTCTTATCGGCAACTAATGCGAGGCTTCTCGGCAATGAACAATTCACTCATTATAGATGAGGTTAAACACATCAGTAAACTTCCTAAATTGAAATAACAATGAATCTAAAAATGAGACCTATGCTCCTCATTCCTGGTGTTTTTTTATACATAGGGGCACTGTTACTTTCTATATTGGTGCCAGAAGACAATTTTGTAAAACATGTAGCAATAGGAGTTATCATGTCATCTATTCCTCTATTCTTTTTTGGGCTGATAGACAAAGTAAGGGCTATAACTCCTGTTAATGCACTTATATTGTTGCTTATGGTGTTTAATTTTGCCCTCTTCAGTGTAACGTTAATCGACTATTTTAGCCAGTTTGAAACCTACTCCATCCATCGACTAATTTATTCATTCGTATTTTGTTTATTATTAAAGGGGTGGTATTATGAGAGTAATTTTTCAAATAGCGATAAGAAAGAGCGCATCGATTCCGATACCTCCATTACATCATAAAAAAAATCTACCCTATAAATGGAAACACTTATGGGGCAGACTTTCTTTTTAGAACTGTCATTTACCTTGTGTGGCACGCGGGACAGCAGTAAAAGCAACCATCTACTTCGGTGTATTTTTCTCGTGCTTTACGTAGGGCATCGTAGCAATCAATGTAATAACCTAAAAAATGCTGGTTTCTGCTGATGGGTAGGTGAGTACAATCTTCTCGATGTACTTCATGTTCGCCCGAAGATTGAGCTTCTTTGTTTACATAGTATTTCCACATAACAAAAGGTAGTTTATTTACATAGCCTTTAGAACCAGAAAGGCTACTTAACTGGTTGTTAAATGTTTTGATTTAAGGTTGTTAGGGATAGGTTTGTAGCCCTAAGGTATTGTTTATTTTATGAATCACCTTACTTATTACTTAACATTTCTAATGTAAATCCTTAATTTTTGGAAAATTGACTCTATCTTTGCAAAATAAGTTAAGAAGTAAGAGAATTACGAACCACAATTATGAGAAAAATAACGTTCATTATTAACCCAATATCAGGAACCAAAAAGAAGAAAGAGATTCCTGGGTTAATTCACACCATTCTTAAAGACTCCGACTGGGAGTTTGAGATTGTTAATACAAGATATGCCGGTCATGCTACAGAAATTGCTACCGAAAAGGCGCAGCAGGGGGTAGATGTAGTTGTTGCCGTGGGTGGAGATGGTACTGTGAATGAAGTTGCATCTGCCTTAGTGCATACAAACACTGCATTAGGAATTATTCCTTGTGGATCGGGTAACGGATTAGCACGTCATTTAGGCGTACCAATGAGTAGATTGAAAGCTATTGAGCTATTTTTAAATGGTGGAATCCAGCAGATGGATTACGGTATAATTAATGGTAAGCAACTCTTCTTTTGCTCTTGTGGTGTAGGTTTTGATGCTTTAGTTAGTTGGGAGTTTGCACATGCTGGTAAACGTGGTTTGATGACTTATTGTAGCATTGCTCTTAAAGAAAACTTTAAATACAAACCAGAAACATATACTTTAAAAACAGATACAGGAGAGGTACTTACCAATAAGGCGTTTGTTATAGCTTGTGGTAATGCGGCTCAGTATGGTAACGATGCATACATTGCACCACACGCCTCGGCACAAGATGGTAAACTAGATATAACATTAATAGAACCTATAAACTTTTTTGACTCTATGGGCTTGGCCTATCAGCTATTTGCCCGTAAAATAGATAAAAATCGTAAGGTGCATACGCTACGTTGCAACAAGGTTACTTTAGTAAGAAATGCCGAAGGTGCGATGCACTTTGATGGCGAACCTGTTATGGCACCTAAAGAGTTAGATATTGAAATAGTACGAGCTGGTTTAAAGGTGTTTACACCTAAGAATCACACCATTTAAGGACTATTTTGATCTATATTGTCAAGGAATTAAAAAAGGCACAGCTTTAATAAATACCCCCATTTATTAAAGCTGTGCCTTTTTTATCTCATCGTAACCCTCTTATAGATAGTCTATAGATGGGGAGTAACAAAAAAGATCTAATAATGTCCATTTATTTGAATTTTTGGACTACATTTATTAAATAGATAATTGAAGTAACCCTTCTAAACCGTATCAAAAATATGTACGAAGATATTTTTATAATTTTTATCATAGCCTTTTTAATAGTTGTTATTGTGCCTATTATAACGCTCATTTTTATAGGTAAAATGAAGCAAAGGCAAAGGCATACCGACTATAAATTAGATCAAGTTCTAAGAGAGTTAAGCAAGATTGATGCAAAACTTAAAACTCATGATGGAGTTCAGAGTCGTGTTGGTGAGGCAGTTAAAGAGATATCTACCAATCAGCTTTCTGCATCAATAGCTACTGATGAAGCTACTGCAACAACTTCGCAAGAGTACCCCGCAGAAGAGCAATTTGATATGCCCCCAGCTATACCTACCACTGTTAAACCTGCTTTGGCAGACGGTGTAAATCTTCCAATAGGTGGTGTAGCAAATCAGCTTAGTAGTGGTAAAACATCGGCAGAGCTAAAACAACCCGAATCAACCCCTCAGAAAGAGGCTGCATACGCTAAGCCAACCCTTCCTCCTAAACAGGGTAGTGGAATTAAAGAGCTGTTCGAAAACATCAGCAGGTTACTTAATAGGCTATTTGGAGGAAATTTATTGGCCAAGATTGGTATTATAACATTGGTGCTAGGAGTGGGGCTATTTGTGAAGTATGCCATAGATCAAGATTGGATTAATGAGGTAGGACGTGTTGGAATAGGGCTATTGGCAGGGGCTTTAATTATAGGTGTTGGCCATAAATTGAAGGACGAGTTTAATGTGTTTTCGTCTATTCTTGTCGGGGGTGGTTTGGCTATTTTCTACGTAACCATAACCTTAGGCTTCCGAGAGTATGCCATCTTTTCGCAAAATATAGCTTTTGTTCTTTTAGTCATGATAACCATCTTTTCGGTCTTCTTATCGTTGCTTTACGACCGTCAGGAACTAGCTATATTCTCCTTAATAGGTGGTTTTATAGCCCCTATATTGGTAAGTACAGGAGATAATAACTACATCGTACTATTTAGTTATATTTTAATATTAAATACGGGCATGTTGGTACTTTCATTCCGCAAACACTGGAAGGTTATCTCTATTCTATCGTACATCTTTACGGTGTTGTTCTTCACTTCGTGGATTATAGAAGAGTCCACCAACATGATTTTGGAAAAAGCAATCTTTGCAAAACTGTTTTTCCTAGAGTTCTATGTATTGGTTGTGGTAAAACACTTGCGTGAAGACCATAAACTAACTAGGTATCAAATATCGCTGCTCATATCTAATAATTTAATGGCAGTATTGGCTACGCAGTTAATTTTAGTGGGCGATTATGCTTATCTAAAAGGGCTGTCTGTCTTAATATTGTCACTATTCAACTTCGCTGTTATGGGTGTTTCATACAGCCGTATGGAGAGGCAAAAAGTAACGATAAGCAACAATTTCATTTACCTGCTCTTGGGCATTGTCTTATCATTAGTCAGCCTAGCAATTCCAATCCAAATGAATGGCGTTACCATCACTATTTTCTGGGCCATTGAAGCAGTGTTGCTGTTATGGCTATGGAAGAAAACAGAGATTCCTGTTGTAAAAGTATCGCACATTATTATGGCGGCACTCAGTTTAATCTCTCTTTATATGGATTACGATGCATTTTATAGCGTATCGACAGAAGAGCTGGTACTTATAAACCCATTATGTTTAACAGGTCTTATGGTAATTGCAGCCTTAGCACTGTATCGTTGGTTGCTACCCAATCTTCCAAATTCGGCAATAGCACTTACATACAAAAGGTTCAAACTATCGTGGGGAAATGTTAAGCTCGTTACAAATCTGGCCTTGGCACTGCTTATATTTGTAGTACCAATGTTAGAGATTAACAAACAGCTCTACTTCCATTACTACAACTTTATTAATCCATGGTTCCGTTACAGTATGTTGCTATGTTACGCTTCGGTTTACGTTGGTGTGGGTGCATATTTGTTCCGAAATAGATTGAGTAAAGTGGGCATATATGGCCTATACTTCGTTGCAACTCTACTGATTTTAATGACTTATCGTGTTTTTGGAAACTTTGGGCTATACACCTATCTTGAACCAACATTTACACGTGGTTTACATGCGTGGCACATCTTTGTATTCCTTGGACTGATGGGGGTGTTTTATACCATCTATCAAAACATCAGAACGTTTAAGACACTAAAAATGGTCTATTTAACAGGATTACTAGTCTTGTTTGTAGCCATCAGTAGTATAGAGCTAGTACAGTTGGTGCTGCTGATGGGTGGAAATCTCAACAATTATGTAGAGTTATATTCTGGTACCATTAGCTTTGGATACCCTATTCTGTGGGCAGCAATAGCATTAATTGTTTTAGTGTGGGGCATTCGAAAAGATTTGGTCGTACACCGCAAAATAGCACTTATTTTCTTTGGACTGATAATTCTTAAATTCTACATCATAGATGTATGGAATATGTCACAAACGGGTAGAATCATATCATTCATAGCTTTAGGTCTTATTCTGCTGATAGGCTCATTTATGCAACAAAAAATTAAAACATGGGTGGCAAATAGTGCCGACGATGTTGTTACCGATAAAAATATAGATACTGATAAAGAGATAAACGGATGAAAAAAATAGCATTAGCACTGGTTGCATTCTTATTGTGTATATCTGTACAAGCTCAACGAATATGGAGAGCCGATGTGCAGCAGGTGCAAGAGAGTGGATATTATAATATCGAGATAGATTCAAAATTGGTAGGTGCTACCGATAGAGCTTTTAAAAACTTAAGACTCTACCTTGAAGATGGAGAAGAGTTGAAGGAGATGCCTTATGTAGTTCAGGCAGAGAGTCCTGTACAAGCAATGAGTAATTTTATTGATTTTGAAGAGGTAAGCCAATCGGCCAAGGATAGTATAAATACCTGTCTGTTTAAAACAGCAGATAAAGGTTTAAGCCGTGCCTATATTCAAATAAGTAGTGTTGATGCCAATATTGATGCTGCCGTTTATGGTGGGAACGATGGTAAACAGTGGTTTTT
>JASLCG010000139.1 GCA_030151885.1 Bacteroides sp. | reverse complement strand
ACGACTTTACCCAAGTTAATAATTATTATATAAATGACTATTAAAGCATTAGTCTATTCTGTTTTTGCTACCTACTATTTCTTCAAACAAGTAGCAATTATTATTCTACCGTAGAATTGTTAAAGAGTCCATCCCCTACACTCAGTTATGGTGTAATACCTGAGTAATTAAACGTTCTACTTCTTCATTCATACAATCTTTACCTTGTACCTCTTTGAAGAGTAAGTTATTGTAATCATGGTACTCGTACCCCTCTATTTCAGGGTAGTAGTTTTGAATATCTACACCTTCAATTTCAATCGTAATACCATAAGAGCCCTCGGAATAGCCCACCTTCAAAGCTAAGGTTTCACCTGTAGATAGTTCTTTAGTCAACGATACTTTAGGTAAATATTCTGACCCCGAAACATCTTCATATCCAACATTATAGTCCTCTTGTTCAAATAACTCTTTGCACTCCAACCATTCATAATAACACAGTAGTGAACGATATTCTCCATGAGAACCACTCATTCTCTGTTTTCTTAGAATGTAGATATCATTTGGAATTTCTTCACCTACATACTGAAATCTGATATACTTTTCACTAGATTCATTAAAATAATCCTCCATAATAGGATACTTAATAAAGCCGTATCTCCAGTCTTCTTTGTCTAGGGTTGCTAATTGATTCTCTTTAATAGCTATCAGCGATTTTTCTACTGATGAGTAATCGAATAGCTCATCGTCTAAAAGATCTTTCAAAAGCTCTCGAGCCGATTTACCATGATCAGTTCTGCGAGTATTCAAGAATCTCTTCCAGCTTATATCCCTATCTTTATTTATCAAGAAACTATTACTACGCGATTTTACAAATATCAAATAGTTACCAAACGATAACAGCGTCTTTTCAAATATAAAATTGGGTAGTTCTTTTAATCCTTCTCCATTAAATAGAGCCTCTATACGCAATTTATAAGACGACATACTATCTTTTAAAGTACTTATATCAATTGTATGAGCATTATGAATATCTACTTTACAGAAGGAGAGAATAAAATCAATCTGTCCTAAGAAATACTCATGCTCTTCTAGTTGATAAATTAGCATATCAAGATCCGTATCCTTCCTCAAGATAAGCCGAGCCTTGATGCTCTCCTCCTCTCTCTGCTGAGTGTCAAACCCCGATATCTCGTCATAATTATCGGCTACATATTGCAGTATATTGGGCTGTTCTATAAGCTTGTTGATACTTCGGATAGATCTTCCAAAATCTTCAATATTATCGTAAGTGGTATTTTCTGATAAGTTTCTAACTACGCGCATCCATTGAAAAAGCTCAGCATCCTGAACTTTACCCCCCTGATGCTTCATTGTAAATTGTAGCAATGCCCAAAATAAAATACGCTCTTGATAAGTTACATTCTTATCTAAGAAGGCATCGAATAAACTTCTTTCCCTATCATTTCTCTCTTTAAAAGAGTCATTGTCAATATCAAAATTGATGCGTTTTGTACCACTTAGATATTCATCTAAATATACCTTTTTTGAAGAGGAATCAATCAAGCTATTTAAGGCTTTTGCAATCTGCTCCAATAGCTCCCTATCATATAGATTCAATTTTTTATAGATGTAACTAGGTATCTCATCAGAAGCCGTTATTTTATTGGATAGTTTTTTAAGCAATTCCCCATAAATATCTTCTACATCTTGTTTGAAGAAATCTTTAATTACAAAATCATCATCTTCGTCTTTATTTACAGTATTAATTACCTCTCTTTTATCGTTACCAATCAAGTAAATTAACAACACATTGGTGAAAAAAGACATATATGCTTCGTCTATTAGGCTTTTATTACCCACATCTCTATACTTCCAAAATAGATCTGTCCATGCCCCATCTATATTTTCCTTCCAACTTTTTTTCCATTGGTCGCCTACATCATCTAGCTGATCTACCACCTCATCTAGATACGATTTAAAATTTTCGAATGGTGTTAAAGCCTTTCCACGCGCATTCATCTTGATATACAAATCGTCTGTTAAAGCAAAATCTTCTAAAAACAGCAGCTTAAATGTTATTGGGCCATCATCGGAAATAAGCGAATTCCAGAGTTGTTCTGTCTCTGCCTCTTTCAGTCTAGTATGTAATGCAGCTATCACATTGAGCATAGACTGTATTGTCGGATCAAAATTCCAAGCATAAGCATACCAATGCTGGTCTCTAATTCTTGATACCACATCATCGGCCGTAAAATCTAGAATTTGTTTCTGCTTACATTCAATGAGGTAATTGCAGAATAGACGGGAAGAGGTTCTTGTTTCGTAGCTAAATTTAGCCTCATCAGTAGAGACGAATGCTGCTAATTCCTCTGTCGGAGCCAAGTACCAGTGCAATAAAAAGAGTGTGGTTAACCTTTGTTGCCCATCAAGTGGAGTAAAAACTCGGTTTCCTCCAGCCCGATGCTCTATAGAGCCATAAATAAAATCAAGCTCCAGTTTCTTATTGCTTTTTAAGGCATTTAAAATGGTATTCAAAAAGGTATTTCTAACAGATGTTGTTTTAGGATCTAACCTACCGTGTGCGTAGTCGCGTTGAATTTTTGGTATTTCAATAGTGGTAAACTCCATCAGTTTCCAAAAGTTATTTATCAGTTTAATATCCATCATTCTTGATCTGCTTTAAAGTAAATACCTAATTTGTTTTCTATAGCTTCAAAATAATTTCTCATATCTTCTGGTTGCCATGCTCCATGATTATTTTGTGCAGACTCGTTTGTGTAGTATTTTAAAAATAGATTTTTAGTACAAACGGGTATAAAAGTACCCTCCTTGTCTTGCTGAATAACCGTATTGCGCTTGGTTGGAAATAGTGCATTTTTATATGCCCTATTTGTACCCGCATCTAGCAGAGTTAAATTAGATAAGCCATCTATCTCTTCATTATTGTTAGAGTCGGTCCTATTTGCATTGCCCCCTTGTGAAATAACCTCATGAAATAACTCTTCAAAGTTTAGACTTTTAACATCCTGCAGAGCACTCTTTATACGCTCTTTCAAATTGAGCTCTATACCAGGTAGCTTTAGGGCATAACCTAACCACTCTATTTGATCTTTCTTGCTTGTCAGAGGGTTCTCTGTCTGCGGATTTATATGCTCAATATCCCATTTTTCTGTCTTGTAAATATTGAATGGAAAACGGGTACTCAGCATCAGTTCCTCCTTCTCACCGTATTTCTTTCTGAAGCCTTGGTGCTGATCAATAACAGTTTCAACATTAAAAAGCAACAGCACTTCTTTAGCTCGCTTATCTCCATAACCAATATCTTCTAATTCAATGCCATGAAATCTACTTTTAATCTTGTCTATTAACTTTTGAGTAAAATCGGCTGTTCCGTTACTCTCTAAATAGAGGTTATAAATAGTTAGAATCGGCTCTTCGCAGCAGATTAAATAGCCAACATAATGATAAATAACATCGTCGTTATACCAGTTTTCTAAGACTTGAAAAAGTAACCTAAGTTCTTTCCAAGCCTCATCTAGAGTCTCTACATATTCTCCCTTTTTAAAATCAAGCTTACCACCACCTGCATAGAGTTCTTGAAACTTTAAGAAAGAGTAATACGGATCTTCCTCGAGTTTGGATTTTTGCGTAAACAAATCGAATAAAAAATCAATTCTATTGTAACAATACTCATTTGACCTGTTTGTCAAAAAATACCAAAAGCGATTGTCTTGGAAAGCATACTCCATTTTATCCCACTCTTGTGCTAGCTCCACTTGCCTTATAGGGTTAACCTCTACTTTAGTCTCTTTACTCGATAATAGGAGAGATTTTATAAACTCGGCATTAGTAAGCAAGTCGTTTTTACTATCCTGAATAGTATCATTTTTTGCAGATTCTAATATAAAATATTTGAAGTCTTTAGTACGTTCTTTCGATAAGAATAGTGCCTTAATTAACTCAGCATTAGTTAGTGGTATTTTGCCCATATTAAGACGTTGAAAAACAGCTTTCGGGTTAACCTCTTCTTCCTTAATTTCGTACCAAATTACCTTTACACTACTCGTTGAATTTAGCCGTTGAGGAGAGGCTAAAACAAAGTCATAGAAAAAGTTCTTGATTACTTCTTGACTGATGTTTTTCTTTTCGAACCAAATTTTAATGGTCTTTAAAGCTCTAGCAATGTGGAAATAGTCGATATTTTTACTCTTTTGTTCTTCAGAAGCCTCCAAATTATTCAGAAAATAGGCACTATCGGGCCTAGTTGCATACGCTATGGAATAAGGATTGATGTTTAAAAGTTCCGACTGACTATATAGAAGTAGATAAAGGGTCGTTAACCTCTGCTGCCCATCAATAACTACCCAAGTTTGCTTACGACTTCCAGCTTCGGAGTCCTCTTTTTGCATTACGACAATAGGCTGTAAACAATAGAACTGCTTTTGATCTATTTGTTTATTTATCATTTTATTATAAAAATCCCATAGGTCGTTCAATAAATCCTCCACCTCTTTTGTCGTCCATCTATAACCTCGCTGATAGGATGGAATGAAAAAATCATATTCCAGCAAATCATTGATTGACTTTAGGTCAATTCCATTTTTTATCATAGTATTCTATTCTTGTTAACTGATGATAAAGCTAGTAACTTCCTTTATGATGCACAACAATAAAGTGATATAGCGTAAAAAGTTAATTGTAACCTATAGACATAGTTTGACTTAGTTAATCTGCACAACTCACCACTATAACAGTTATCAAACAATACATCAGGTGATTATAAAAAAATAACGGAACGATGGTCTTTCCCCATTCATTCCGTTACACCTCTCTTTAATACTTAAACCTGCCTATTTTTGAAGGAGGTACTCACTATTTGCTAAGGCTGTTATTAAATCAATATAGTTCTTGCACTATTTATTACGAGCAGATATGAATTCCATATTTGCCATAATTAATATTTCATTGCTAATAACAGCTGAAGGGAAAGCATCTCCCACTCCAAAATCTAGTCTATTTATTATACCTGTTACCTCAAATCCAGCAATCGTATTACCTGTTTTATCATCAACGTACGACCCGTTATGCACTACTTCTAATACAATAGGTTTCTCAATCTCTTTAATTTTTAGAACTCCATACATTTTATACTTACCATTACCCAGCTCTTCGAATTTAGTACTATTAAAACTCATTCTAGGAAACTTCTCAGCATCAAAAAAATCAGCAGTACGTAAGTGATTGTCACGCATCTCTACACTAGTATTTATACTAGCTACCTCAACATCGACCACTACATGGCTCGTTAATAGATTCTGATTATCACTTTTTACAGTAACAGTAAACTTATCAAACTGACCATAGGTTTTTGATATTCCCATATGTTTTACTTGGAAAGCCAACTGCGAATGCAGTGCATCATTGCTCCAACTCTTTTCACTCTTCTTGTTCTGGGCAATACTTACTGATGATATCCCCATAGTAAGTATCATTATTAATGTTAAAAATCTCATAATTGTATCTATTTATAGTTGTTTTACATTTAAAAATTATGCTCTGTTTTACTTTACATTAAGCCAATTTGCCAAATTTACCCGCATTAAAGTCATTTATAGCTTCCACAATTTCCTCCTCTGTATTCATAACAAATGGACCATGCGAAACTATTGGTTCGTCAATAGGCTCTCCACTCATTACTAACACTAAAGCATCTGTAGTAGCCTCTACAACAAACTCCTCTCCATCGTTATCTAGCAATACAAAATAATCGGTAGGAACCTCTTTACCATTCACTTTAACCTCACCTTCAATAATAACTAAAGCCGTATTATAGTTTGCTGGAAAAGAGAAATCAGCTTTAGCCCCTTCATTTAACTTAGCATTCATTAGGTGTACAGGAGAATAGGTACTTGTCGGTCCTTTAGCTGTTTTATACGCTCCTGCTATAACTTCAATAGTGCCTTTGTCCTCTTCTAACTGATATTTTGCCAACATCTCATTTGTAATACTTTGATACTTAGGCTCTGTTTTTTTATTGGCTGCCGATAAGTTTACCCACAACTGCACCATTTGAAAATAACCTCCTTGCTTACTAAAGTGCTCTTCGTGAAACTCCTTATGCAACACCCCAGATGCAGCCGACATCCATTGCACATCACCAGGGTAAATAACACCTCCAGCACCAGTACTATCGTTATGTGCTACACTACCTTTATAGGCTATAGTAACAGTTTCGAATCCTTTATGCGGATGCACACCCACTCCACGTGGCGTATCAGATGGTGGGAAGTAGGTCTTTGCATTATAGTCTAGTATTAAGAACGGATTCATCCTCTCCATACTTAATAGCGGATTACTAGGTATAAAATTGTGTACTTTAAACCCATCCCCTACAAAGTGTGCCCTTCTTGGCGATATTATCGCCTCTACTCCTCTAATTTTCATATCTTAATTTTCTTAATTTCTACTGATATTAATAAGCTATACTACTCTTTTTTCCATACAGAGTAAATAAGTTTCTTAACTTAAGAGTTTATAATGCTTCAGATATCCTATCTAGACGCATACCCTGCTAGCTATCACACTAATAAACTTATCTACAAGTTTTTTATTCTGACGTAAAGTTAAGCAGATTTAAACATCTAGCACTATTCTATTTATTAGTAAATAAATAGTTATCTATCAGTATTTTTATAGTTCTATCTGAACATTTATACAAAGCAGCTTTCTAAGAATGCGTAAGCTACAAAAGACTATATTCTATGCCAATTTGCTGTAATATTTACAAAAGGTATTAATAGGGTTATTTACCCCAAAAATATAATTGATATACCTATTACTGATAAAATAATAGCCCCACCATTAACTACTTGGTGAGGCTATTAACAATACACTAGTAATGGTGTATCGACTCTAAGGTTCTATTTTCCAAAATGGTGAAACATTTGTGGCCTGCCTACAATTTTCACTATCGGCGATTTACTTCCCTCTCCAGAAACAGGATCAAAAGTATAGAAGCCATTGTCTTCTCCATTAAGCCCATATATTAACAAATCTCCCAATAATCCAATAGTTCCCCAAGAGGTACTCCTTGGCAAACTTATTGTTTTAACTGTTTTATTGTAAAGATCTAACTCGACAGGTACAGCAGTTCTATCTTTCACGTAATCTCGAGGGCTACTATGGTATGCAGGTAAGTTCGCTATAGCATATAGCTTTCCATTTCGTGTATATTGTACCCAGTGCAACCAGTCCATTTTATTGGAACTCCCTGCAATTTCCTGTTCTGTTAAGTTCCATGTATATGCAGCATCAAACTCGGTTGTCCCCTTTTTAATACGTAAAATACCAGCTTTATGCCCTTCTGCGAAACCAAACCCTGAATAACATACCACATAAATATCCTCCTTTTCGTCCATAAATATGGAGCGTTGATCAATGGGTCTAGTAGCAGTAGATAGTCCTGAAGCCTCATCACGAATCAGTTTTTCAACTTTATCAGATTCGGTATTAATCACCAATACATCTGCCGATTTGTATTTTGGCACATACCCACCTACCATTTGATTTAGTCCCACAAACAAGAGCCCATCACGAATCAGCATTGCTCCTGGGTCAGGATTTTTATCGTCCAATCCATATTCTGTAATATCTATCTCGCCTGTTTTTACCATTGTAGTAGGGTTAAAAATTACAATTTTACCCAAGAATGCTAATGCCAGGTAAGCCTTATCTGCACTCTTTATAGCTACACTAGTTGCTCCAGAAGAGGGAGGCACTACCAAAGTACCCTGTTTTTGAAGTCCCACACCTTTAACCAGACTGTATTTAACAACCTCTTGTTGTGAATCCCATGCAGGAAGCACATAAACGTCTTTTCCATAAATGTATGGCAATGCCATAAAAGGGGTAGGTATAGCTTTTGAGTTGTCGTAGCTAGATGGAACAAACTCTCCCATCAGTTGCATATACGTACTACCAGTAAGCCCATCAGGATTAGGAATAGTAGTTACTATTAAATTGTCCCAATCTCCTTGGTTTGTCGATCCACCTTTTTTGTTATCATCCTTACTACAAGCTGCAAAGAGCAAGATGAACGATAGTAAACTAAAACGTAATAATGTTTTCATAAAATGTATGTATTAATTGATTTTTTTAAGAGTAGTTACTTTAAAATGTAGCGTAGTTTAGCTGCAAAGCTTCGCCCAGGTAGTGGTCTATTAAACTCTGTAAGGCGCTTGGCATCCATTATATTATTCACTTGAATACCCAATACAATACGCTTATTATTAAAGCTATGTTCTAAACCGATATCAGTAGAAAAAGAGCTTGGAATACGTCGTTCTTGATAAATACTCTGTTCAAAGTCGTAAAAATACTCCTCTACAAAAGCACTCTCTACATAGAGTCTGCTCTGCTGACCTGCTCCTCCAAATAGGTTGTTTTTGTGCAGTTCAACCCCTCCGTTGCAGTAGAGGTAAGGAATATTGGGTATTCTATCTCCTTCGGTAGGATTATCTACTTGAGAATTTGGCTCTCTCTTTCTTACATCTCTTAAATCTTGATAGGTAACATTACCATAGAGGTATAGGAAATTTGTAACGTCCCATTTCATCTCAAAGTCAGCGCCAAGAGTCCTCATCTTACCAAAATTCTGATATTGTGTTTGCAAACTTCCTCCAGTATATCGAATCATATCTTCAAGCCTCATTGCAAAGAAATTCAGCTCCATCTGTAACTTTCCACCACGCTTAAAAGAGCGATCCCAATAGAGCCCAACATTTCCAGAAAGGTTGCGTTCTGGTTTAAGAGTGGCAGATGGTACAACCATAAAACCATCCCCCAGCAACTCGGTATCAGCAGGAAGTCGGACATCGTATGCTATAGAAGCCTTTAAGAACAAATCTCCTCCCAAGGCATAACGGACTGCATTACTAAAGCCGTAATCACTCTTATTTAAGTGAACCGCTTTCTCTTTAGATAGCCCCAATAAACTCCCCACTCTAGTACGTATTGCATAATAGTAATATTTAGCCGAAAGTGCATTGAGCCATTTGCTATTTGCCGATTTAACTTCGTACGTTAATCCTGCCGTAAAACTATGCATAGTACTATTAAAGCTTGTTTTATAACCTAGAACTAGGTCTTTCAACTCATCTTTAGGTATTCCCCTAGTAAAGTTATACACCAAATTCAGGTTAATGTTATGTTTTTCGTTTAATGCATAGTCTAGATTTAATTTATTAGCCACACTGTGCTTTTGGTTGTACGAGTTGTTGGCGTGTGTACCAATCTCTCCACCATATTTACTTACAGGCTGATAAGTGGTACCATCCCAGTTATATCTAAAAGGAGCTTTATCTATAAATTGGAAGATAGAATATGCATATTGCGTATGAAAATCAAAGTGCAATTTGGGCAAGAAGAACGCTTCACGCTCCAGATGAGTAGCCAGAATATAGTTATCAGAAATATTTCGGGCCTCTTGTATATTGTGTTCAATACCTTGCACCTGACTATTCACTTTAGTAAAAGCGGGTTCTATCTTAAATTCGTCAAACCAAAGATCTGTAAAACGTATGCTTGTACCCACCATATAGTTCTGATACTTATCATGATCTCTCTTTATAATTTGTCCTTTGTTGTAGGGCGATTCCATTTTATAATCGTTGTCGGCATACGTATAAACAGCCCCTAAACCATACTCTATATGACGCTTCGTATCGTTACGCTTCAACACGGTATTGAACTGATGTGTATTGAAGGATTTAATGCTATAACTAACATCTAGGTACTTTTCGGGATACTCTTTTAGAACAATATTTACGGCACCACCAATAGCAGAGCCACCTAATTTGGGTGGTACAATTCCTTTGTAAATTTCAATACGCTCTATCATATCTACAGGAATATCGTTTAAATCGAGAAAATCATTATTCTCACTCATAGGAACTTCATCAATAAATATCCCTATTCTTTTCCCTTCAAGCCCCCTTACCGATAACCTTGAAGCTGCTCCCGTACCCCCAGAGTTACGCACAGTTATACCAGCAGTACGTGCCAAAACATCGTTCACACTCGTTACTGTACCCGCCAAATCGCTCATTGTTATGACCGATATAGGAATGGGCTGCTCTTTTAAATTGCGTTTATTACTTTTTGCTGTAACCGTTACTTCAGGTAAGTTTTGTTGATCGGGCAATAGATAAAACGTAGTTCTCTTTCCTTTTAAATAGTTGGCATTCCACACTATAGTTAAAGTCTGATAACCTACCCCAGAAAAGTTTACAACCTCTCCTTCCTGGAGATACTCAGGTAGCATTACAACCCCTTTATCATCACTTGTAGCAAGGGTCTTAGAAAATCCGTTCGTTACTACTGCACCAATAATGGCCTCATCTGTAGTTCTATCTTTTAGCACTATAATTTTGCTTGTAGCACGCTGGGCAAAAAGCATTTCTACTGATAAGAAGTGAAATAAAACTACAAGTACAATTGCGTATCTATTTATCTTTATATGCATCATTGTTACTGATTTCTAATTTTAAATTACCCACAAATGGGTATTGTATCTTCACCCTAATAAGCTGTTATTAGAGGTCTATATTAAAAACTTGCGAGTACAAATTTAAGAAGACATATCAGCAGAGATATGACGCAAAAAGTAAGATAACTATAAGAATAGGGAATATATGACAAAACGATTATTGAACACAAACTTGTCCGAAATATTAGCTTCTTCAAAGCAAACAGAGCAGTTTAAGATATCAGAAGAGTCCTATAGAAATAGCTGGAAGATTGACGATTTCAACCTGCATGGAAGCTATCAAGAGATCGGGAGTAAGGGTTTTACCATGAGCCAATGGAATCTTAATAGCATAGAAGACATTGAAATTATTACGCCAAATAGTGCTGATAAATACTTATGTCTTATTTTTCTACTCAATGGTACAGCCTGTAACCGATATTATGGGAGCTGCAAGAAAGATATGCAAATCACTATGGAGAGAGGTAGTTGCAATGCCCTAGCTTATCAAGGCAATGCTGTGCAATCTACCATATCTTCTTGTTCTCCTTTACAGCTCATAGAAATTAGTATAAAGGAGTCGTTATATGATATGATATCAAATTACTATCCCAATATATGTCCACTGCTAGATTTCTCTGCCAATCGGAAAGGAGAATCGACCTTCTACAGAGAGCAACCTACCCCTATTTCATTACAGTTAAAAGAGGCACTTTGTAGTTTAAAGCATATTGAAATGATGGGGCTAACATCTACCATGTATATGGATGCTAAAGTATTGGAGTGTCTCTCGCTTTACCTAGAAGAGAGTATGGTAAAACCAAAATCAACAAATAACTCCATTATAAAGAGCCAATATGAAAAGATTAATATGGCCAAGCTAATTTTAGAACAGCGATATATAAATCCGCCCTCTTTACATGAATTAGCTCTAGAAGTAGGCACTAACGTATGTACGTTGAAACGAGTATTTAAACAACTATTTGGACATACCGTCTTTGGCTATCTATTCGATTATCGCATGGATATGGCTTCAAAATTATTAAAATGCACTGACAAGCCCATACAAGATGTAGCACAGGAGGTAGGATACGAATACCATACCCACTTTAGTTCTGCCTTCAGACAAAAGTTTGGTACATCGCCTAGTGCTTTTAGAGCACGTAAATAAAATATAATCTTGCGTATAAGAGTGGTGGTATAGTTTTGTTAGTGAAGGCCACTGTGTACAATAGAAAAAGCTCGGATAAGGATAAAACTTCCTAATCCGAGCTTTTAAGTATATACTAGTTATTACTCTATTGATAATACTCTATTAGTAACCTTCGTTCTGTGTTAACTTAGTATTATTATCTCTTGAACTTTGAGGTATTGGGTAATAACGATTATGAGGTTTAAACTCTCTATTCTCAATAAATCTGTCTTGAGAAGAGGCATTAACATCTATCGTAGCTCTTTTAAACTGATCTACTGATGGGTCTGTATTTACACTACCAACACGGCGATATAGCGGACCATTAAGTACTTTTTCTGCCAACATTTTGCCATCTTCAGTTTTCCAACGTACTATGTCAGCTCTTCTTAAACCTTCACCAGCAAGCTCTACGCCTCTTTCTCTCTGAATAAGAGTTCTAAGAGTCTCTTTAGTACTGTATTTATCACGATCTACAACAGGCATTCCTACACGTGTCCGGATGCGATCTAAAGCTCCATACACTACATCAGAAGGACCATTTAATTCATTTTCAGCTTCTGCTAGTGTTAACAACACTTCTGCAAATCTAAATACAATAGGGCTAGCAGCTGTTTCCCAGATGTTATTATACTGATTCATAGGAGCTAAGTATTTAGCCCATGTTAAACCAATCTTTGAAGAGTTGTCTTGTGCTAACATATAGTCGGGATTAGTCGTTTTACCATCTTCCAACACTTTATTCAACGTATTAAATACCGTAACACTACCATCCTGGTTGATATAGTCGGCACCTGGGAAGAAAATTGACTTAGCTAGACGAGGATCACGATTTACAAAAGGATGAACTGGATCATATCCTGAATTAGGATCATCTATTGTTAACCCATTTGCCATTTCATAAGCATCAACTAAGTTATAAGTAGGTACAATAGACGACCAACCACCAGAACCGTTGTTGTACATTTGACCAATTACGCCTAATGGCTTCTTAACATCAATGTACTGAACTGCCATAATAATCTCTTTAGAGTCTTTGAAATCTACTTTAAAAAGATCTTCATAATTTGGTTCTAAATCGTATGCATTTAAATCTATAATCTCTTGAGCTTTATCTTTAGCCATTTGCCAATCGCCATAATAAAGTGCTTCACGCATACGAATAGCCAGTGCTCCACCTCTTGTAAAATAGCCCACTTTTTCAGGTTTAATGGGTAAAGCTTTGTAATAGTTGTCAATATCTTCGTGAATTAATTTGCGCACCTCTTCCAAACTATTGCGAGGTATTTTAGCCTCATCGGCAGTGTTGTAATTATCAATAATAGGTACACCCCCATATAACCAACTCATTCTAAAATAGCGGTAAGCACGAATTGCATGTACCTGTGCTATCAAATTATCCTTCAAGCTTTTGTTCACAAAATTTACATTCTCAATATTTTGCAAGAAAGTATTACATCGTCTTATTATTCCATAACTATAGAAGGAAGCTCCTGGAGAAACTGCTGTTAGTGTACCATTACCTAATGGTTTAAAACCTTCCCAAGCAAAATTGTTATATGCAAAGTCTGATGCACAATCGTTATAAAGAATTGTTGAACCACTCTCCCAACCATCATAGCAACCTGTTAAGAAGTTATACGCATCTCCTTCCGTTTTCCAAGTCTGGCTTGGTGGTAATGCGTCTTTGGGTTCTGTATTTAAAAAGTCGTTGCAAGAGGATAGAAAAAGCGCAACGCTACCTAATAATATATATTTATATTTTTTCATAATAACTCAATTAAAAAGAGACATTTAAACCAAATGCATGTGTACGTAATAAAGGATATGAAGACAACCTAGAGCTAGTAGCTTCTGGGTCAATATTAATCTTCATTTTATCAAATGTAAATAAGTTTTCTACAGAGTAATAAACTCGTAGATTTTTCACTCCCCAACTATTTAATATCGATTTAGGAAGTGTATAACCTATCTGTAAATTCTTTAAACGTAAATAGCTTGTATCTTGTAACCAGAATGTAGATTGTGCATTACGAGAAGAACTTGGAGAGTTCGTATCGGTAAAGATGCGTGGCATCTTAGCATTAGTATGTTCTGGAGTCCAAGCCTTTTTCCAGATGCTAGCAGGATGTCCTGCATCTCCAGAGAAAGCACCAAACACCTCATGTGAGTCGAATAGACGAGCCACTTTAGCTGCGCCATTAAATAATAGCGAGATATCAAAACCTTTGTAAGCAGCGTTTAAGTTTAAGCCAAAAGTATAAACAGGCTCTGTACTGTTTCCATACACACGATCCTCACCATTTATTTTACCATCGCCATTAACATCTACATACCTTAAGTCTCCAGCTTTAAAATCACCTCCACCAAAAGGTCTTCCATATTTTTCTTGAAAAGCATCAGCCTCTGCTTGTGAGTTAAAAAATCCATCTGTTTTGTACACGTAATATGCATTATAAGATTTACCAATAGCATTTCTTTGGTTATTGCCTTTATCCATATATTCTACGCCACCCAAATCTAAAATTTCATTTTTATTATATGCAAAATTAAATGCCACTCCATAACTAAAATCTTTAATTTGATCATTGTAGCTTAATGTAAATTCCACACCACTATTTCTCATAGATCCTACATTATCTTTATAAGGTTCGAGCGCAAACTCATCAGGCACACTTACATCCATAATAATATCGGTAGTCTTACGGTTATAGTAATCAAACTCAGCAATCAGTTTATTATTGAAAAATCCTAAATCAAGACCAATTCCCCAAGTAGATGCTTTCTCCCACGAGATAGTAGATAAGCGGTTGTACTTTTGATAATAACCTGGTCTTAGTTCTCCACCAAAGGGATATGAGCCACTCAAGTCGTAAGTATTAATAGAAGGATAGTAATCATCCAGAGCATTTTGGTTTCCTAGTTGTCCCCATGAAGCTCGTATTTTTAAATTACTTAACCAATCACTAGTACCCTCCATAAACTCCTCTTCGGTTACTCTCCATGCTCCAGAAAATGATGGGAAATACCCCCAACGGTGTCCTTTAGCAAATCTAGAAGATGCATCTGCACGAACATTAGCCTCTAATAAATATTTACCAGCATAATCATAATTCACACGACCGAACCAAGATATCATATTAAGTTTACGCGTAAATCCTTCGTTCTTCTGAGTTGAAGCATCACCCGCATTAATATCAGTTAAATCGTTTGTAGGAAAGTTTTGACGATATGCCTTCTGATAGGAGTAGTTGTAAGCTTCCGTATGCCAACCTAGTAATCCTTTCAAATTATGTTTACCAAAATTTTTATCATAGTTAGCTAAAGCATCGAATGTTGAACGATTCCATGAATATGCTCTCTTATCTAAATGATTTGGATCTGTCTTTTTACTATCATTGTATTGAATAAACTTCTGGAAATAGGTATAATCCTGATCGTTACTTACGTAAGAACCATTAACAGAAAGTGTTAATTCATCCAAGAGTTTATAATCTAACCCTAAAGTTCCTGTAAAGTTGCGATTATCGCGAGTTACTTTCATGCCTGAATCTAACCAAGCAATTGGGCTACCATCAGAAATTGTACCCCAAGTTCCATCGGGATAACGAGCTACCACCCAAGGAGCTATTAAATTAAGCTGACGAATTATTTGATCAGAACCACCACCTGCATAAGCAGAGCTTGGATCGTTGTACTTATTCTTTATATATGCCAAATTAAGATGTGCTTGTAACCTCTTAGTTATATTGATATCTAAATTTGTTCTAGCATTAAATTGACGTCTATCTGCATTTTTTAGAATACCATCTTGATCAAGAAATCCAATAGAAGCCATATATTTTACATATTCCGAACTACCACTAACATTCACATTATGGCGATGTTGTAGCGCTGTTTTATAAGCTAATCCATACCAATCTGTATTTGGGTAATTATATGGATCTGTCCCATTCTTTAAGGATTGAAGCTCATCGGCTGTAAATTTAGGCTTCTTACCTTCTGATTCGAGAGCTCCATTATATAATCGACCATAGTCGTATGAGCTCAATCTATTTACAGTTTCAGTAGGTTTTTGAAAACTCACATAACCACTATATGTAACCTGTGGCTTTTCTGTCTTTCCTCTCTTTGTTGTAATCAGAATTACACCATTAGATGCTTTAGAGCCATATATTGCGGCAGAAGCAGCATCTTTCAAAACAGATATTGACTCAATATCATTAGGGTCTATTGAGCTTAATGTACCTGTTTCAATTCCATCGACTAAGATATAAGGTCCAGCAGAGTTTAATGTACCTGTACCACGAATACGAATATTACCACTATCCATACCTGGAGCTCCATTGGTTCCTGAAACACTTACACCAGGCATTAAACCTTGAAGTCCGCTAGATATGTTTTGAATTGGACGATCTTCTATTTTCTTACTATCAATAGTTGTTACTGATCCTGTTAAGTTAGTCTTCTTCTGTGTACCATAGCCCACCACTACTACTTCGTCCAAAAGCTCCGAATCTTCTTTCAATTTAATTATCTGCTCTTGCGCAGTAGCAGTAATTACAACTGTATTATAACCCATATAAGAGATTTTCAACTTTGAGCCTACTGGGGCTTTAATCTCATATTTGCCATCCAAGTCTGTAACTGTTCCTTTGGCAGAATCTTCAATATAAATCGAAGCTCCAATAATGGGATCATTAGTCTGTGCATCGAGTACCACACCTTTTAAAATAGGTAACTGCTGTTGGGTAGTAGTTACACTAGTTACATCTACATATTCCGTAGCATAGAGAGGTAAAGATAATCCACCTAGCACCATGCTCAACAAGAAAAGCCTTCTTGTCGAAAAGATAGTTTTAATCATGTATAATAAATTAAAGGTTAATACTAAGTATAAGTAGTAGTTCTATCTGATAAACTATACTTCATACTTTATTTAGTAAATAGCTGTCTGTAATTACAATATTTAACTGTATTAGGTCTAGTTTTTATGTTTAATCACAATTTTAATATAAAATTATAAGTATTCAAAGTTAAATTAAGATTTAGTTGTTAAAATATAAATAGATGTATAAGCTAAACAAATAGCTATTAAATTATATATACTAAATGAAAATAACTGCTTTTATCAAAAAACACTTTAAGAGAAATACTACTTCCGAATACTTTTTCAACATAAAAAAGCTAGAGTTAAGAAGAAGCTACACAAAACAATAGAGCCTTTAATACAGAAGTTTCTGTATTAAAGGCTCTATATTATAATATCTCCATAACAGCCCTGCTCTATATAGCTTACTAGCCGAATGAGTTCACCTTATATGTTCTATACCTTTTGACGTAAAACACCTGATATAACCTCTTCTAGATTATCTAAGTGGATATCTCTTTTCAAGATAGTCCCATCAGGAGCAAATAATATATACTCTCCATAAGAGTCCATATAATAAGTATTTATGACATCTGTAGGATTTTGAGTGGCAGACATATTTATCCAACCTGGAGATTCATTTTTCACAATCTGTGTAAAATTATTTGTAGCTCCGAACAACTTTACCCCTAACACATCAAAATTTGCATCAGAATACAAATTACTTACCTCTTCAAGAACCTCCCATTTATTGGGTTCATGGTTATAGACCTCACTCCAGAAATCTACCAAGACGTATTTTCCTTTTCCCACATAATCAGAAAGTCTATTTTCTACCTTACCATTGACCGTATCAAAATCTATATCAACAAACATTTTTCCTTCTTGCGTAGATTTAATCGTGCTTAACAACTTGAATATATCTTTTACAACCTCCTCTTCTTTTAAAGAGTTGTCTATTCTATTCAGGCTCTCTTCCAGATCCTTAGCAGAATAATCTGAAGTTGGATCATCTGGTATAGGTAGCATATTTTGTAAAGATGTTAGGGCTATAATGGCCAACTGATTGTCTGTATTTGCATCAAAAAGGGCCTTGCTACTTGCTATTATTTTATTAAAGACAACATCTTCATCGTCTTCTGCCAACATCAAATCGTGTACCTCTTTCATATACCTATTAAGTAGGTTATTTAACTGAGTTCCTTTAATTTGATTTTCATCGTAATCTATCGTAATATTTCCTTGCTCCAGAATAAAGGGTAATAATATAGGCATTGTCCCTGTATT
>JASLCG010000004.1 GCA_030151885.1 Bacteroides sp. | reverse complement strand
AGCATCGTTTCTTGGAATTGTAGTACATGTTGATGTCGTATAAAGCTCTTTATTGAGCGTGTTATTTATGGAAAATATTATTATTATAAGTGTGATATTTATTGCTATACATTTATCTATTCAAAGTTAAGAAAGGAAGAAAACGTTCTTTATGTAGATATTCAATACTTTAATACTATAGATCTTTACAGCCATAAAATCTATAATAGTAGATTGGTAATAGCTTTTTTGAATACTGTGTTTTGTCATTTATATATGTGTAAAGATAATTACCTCGAATCTACCCAATTCTAACAACTATTTAATAGAATTGGGTAGTTTTATTTTATTGGGTGGGTTATGAGAATTAGTAAGTACTCCTTTTTAGAAAGGAGTAAAGCATGTTATAAGCATTATAGGCACTGTTTAAGCCATTAAAATGAGATAGCGAACTGCCTTTTTAAGGCGATAAATTTAATCAAGATGTATATATGTATAGAATATTACAAAAATAGAATAGATCGTATCTTCATAAATCCAAGAAGAGGTTAGTTCGTTCTATTTTGCTGAGCCAGGAAGTTACATCTGAGAAATATAAAAAATAAATGCCAATAGAATATTATTGTAAAGTAGTTATTCCAATAAAATAGAAGTTACTCAGTAGAGTAATGTGTGAGTCTCTAAAAATCTTCAATGGATAAATTACAATTGGCCTCTATGAGTATTATATAATTATATACTTGTGAATTAAATAGAGTAAAATTCGTTACTTTACATTTGTATTTGTGAAGTAATAGTATATTATTATACTAGAATATAAGGTAGAGTAGGGGTTATATGATCATAAATTTACAGTAGTAAACACTTGATTATTGTATTTTAAATCTATTTATACGATATATATATAGTTAATTACTAGTATTTTATAGTGTTTATATTGAATGAATGCTTTAAATCAATTACATTAAATGTGAATAGTGTGTTATTTACAAGCGTATATAGAGATATATTTTATACTTATATATTTATTAATCAGGTAATTAGGTTCGTTATGTAAACTATTACTTTAATATGATATTGCCTATATTTACAAAGCTACTATATAAATGTATTAAGCTACTTTATTGTTGTATATTATATTATTGGATAATAGTTACTTTTGTATATTGCTTTTGTAAATACAAATTTGTATATTTGTGAAATGTATTGGTTTACTATAGTATATTACAACGTAATCATTTGGTATTATGGATATTAACGACCGCGTAAGGCTATTTATGGAGTATAAAGGACTTTCATCATCCGATTTTGCTGAACGTGCAGGAATACAAGCCTCAACTTTTTCTCATTTCCTAAATGGGAGAAATAAAGCAAGCTTAGAAGTTATGATGAAAATAGATCAAGCCTTTAAGGAGGTTCGATTTGATTGGTTACTTTATGGCGAAGGTGAAATGCTTCATTCTATTTCACATCCGCCAAGTAGTTCTGTGAACTTATTTACCGATAACACGATAACTAACCCACCTAATGAAGGCGCTCCAGCTCAACCAGCTTCGGTAGCATCACTACAAGGGGTTATTGCTGCATCTAATTTTTCAAATCATCCTCAACAATTAACTCCCCCAGCAGAGCCTATAAAGCCTCCACGTAAGATTACAGAGATACGTGTATTTTTTAGTGATAATACATACGAGATATTTAAGGCTGATAAATAAATTCTTTGCGTTTAGGCTTTATAATTCGTTTTAAAGCTCTATATTTGTTGTCCAGATTAGAATTTAAACTCTTTCTTGACCCAATATGAAAAAGAAAATTTTAGATCTGGCTATTACTGCAAATATCTCTCTTAACGATAGTTATGTGCTATTGAAAGCTAGCTCTTCCGAGACTCTTCCTCCGTGTAAACCCGGACAATTTGCTCAACTACGTGTTGACACAGGTAAAAATACCTTTCTTAGACGCCCTATTTCCATAAACTGGGTAGATAAATCGACTAATGAGGTATGGTTTTTAATTCAAAAAGTAGGTGAAGGTACTCACCATTTAGCCCAATTAGTTGTTGGCGACACACTCAATGTTATTTTACCCTTAGGAAACAGCTTTACCATCCCTACAACGCTTGATAAGCGTCCTCTATTAGTTGGAGGTGGTGTTGGTGTTGCTCCATTACTGTTATTAGGTAAAAAACTGCTGGAGTACGATATACATCCCGTATTTTTATTAGGTGCCCGTTCTAAACAAGATTTGTTAGAGTTAGATCTCTTCAATGAAGTTGGAACGGTTTTTTGTACTACAGAAGATGGTAGTTTTGGTGAAAAAGGCTATGTGACGAATCACTCGGTTTTACATCAGGCCGAATTTAGCCAAATCTATACTTGTGGACCAAAGCCTATGATGGTGGCTATTGCTAGTTATGCTAAGCAGCACAACATGGCCTGTGAGGTCTCTCTTGAGAACTTAATGGCTTGTGGTATTGGTGCATGTCTTTGTTGTGTAGAAAAGACCACAGAGGGGCATAAATGTGCCTGTACAGAAGGACCCGTTTTTAATATAAATGAATTACAATGGCAAATTTAAACGTTAAGATTGGGAATTTAGAGCTGAAAAACCCTGTAATGACTGCTTCTGGAACTTTTGGTTATGGTGAAGAGTTTGCAGATTTCATAGATATTAATCAGCTAGGTGGAATACTTGTTAAAGGAACCACTTTAAACCCTCGTGAAGGTAATAACTACCCGCGTATGGCAGAAACCCCTTCGGGAATGCTTAATGCTGTAGGATTGCAAAATAAAGGGGTAAAACACTTTGTTGATGTAATAAACCCTCGACTAAAAGATTTAGACACTGCTGTCATTGTAAATGTAAATGGATCGACTATTGAGGAGTATGTTAAGACTGCCGAAGCAATTAATGAATTAGACAATATTCCAGCAATTGAGTTGAATATTTCGTGTCCTAATGTTAAGGAGGGCGGAATGTCTTTTGGCGTATCCCCTAAGCATGCAGCTGCAGCTGTTAAAGCTGTGCGAGAGGTGTATCAGAAAACAATGATTGTTAAGCTATCGCCAAATGTTACAGACATAGCAGAAATTGCTCGTATTGCAGAAGCAAATGGAGCAGACTCGATATCTCTTATTAATACAGTATTGGGTATGGCGATTGATGCAGAAAGTCGTAGGCCTAAATTATCTACCATTACAGGGGGGCTATCTGGTCCTTGTGTTAAACCTATCGCATTGCGTATGGTATGGCAGGTAGCTCAGGCTGTTAAAGTACCTATAATTGGTATGGGTGGAATTATGAATGCTGCCGATGCAATAGAGTTCTTATTGGCTGGTGCAAGTGCAGTACAGATTGGAACTGCAAACTTTATTGAGCCTACTGTAACTATTGACGTTCTTCGAGGAATTGAAGAGTACTTGGAGCGTCACAAATTAAACTCGATCTATGACCTGATTGGAGCATTAGAGTGCTAGAATCGGATTAGATATATTTTTTTAAGAATAGAATAGACCAAAGTGGCATAAGTACTTGAATGTATTTATGCCACTTTATTTTTGGTAGATTGTATTTATCGGTATAAGTATATTACTATGGCTAATGCAATGATGCACAGTGGAAATGTTATTGGCGCGAGGAGCAGTACAATTGCATATACCACCAAAGGTATTTGAATTGGAGGCTTCCAGTCCTTTGTTATTTCGTAAGTTGCACTAACCAAGAATATAGTTCCTAGAAAGGCTATAATGTTATATATCAGTAGAAGGGTATGCATAGTAAGCTTGTTTGGCAGTTAGGTTTTTCAGAATGGCTAGTTAAGAGGTAATATTGATTTACTATTATATCTTGTTGATGCTTCTAAACAAGAATAGCGTAAATAACTCTTAACTACAAGAATTATTACGCTATTCGGGTTAAGTTTTCAATAAAGAGCTACATTACTCTGAAGGAGACTGCACTTTAAACTCCGTCCTAGTAGGATTTTGTTGTTTGTTTTTAAAGCTACTGTTATCAGTTTGCTTAGCTTGTTTGTTTGTCTCTTTTAAGGTCTTGATAAAAACTTTCGTACTAACACATAGTATCAATCCAGATATAAGTGTAGTGCTAAGCCTTTCGTTTAAAATGGCGAGAATAGCCATAGGAATAAAAACGAGAAGAGATACTGCATACAATATAATGCAGACTGCATTTCTCCTAATCATAATACAATAGATTTTAAGGTTAATAATATCTTTTAAAATACAAAAAGCAAGTAAAATTACGATTCGTATGAGATATTTTGAGTTGTGTTTTTCTTCTTAATATTGTTTGTCCTCTTAATAGAACTGTAAACAAATAAGATATTTTTTGTAATGTATGCAAAATAATAACTTAGCCCAAAGAATTTAACACAAAAAACTAATGATCAGTAGTTTACATCTTCTTTATTTGGCTGTATGCAATGGTAGATAGTAATAATAGTATAAACAGAGGTAAATTAAAGAAGCTCTCTCCCCTTAGTTTTAATATTATAGAAAAGAGAACTAAAACTATTAGTCCTAAATAATACAAAATGGTAAGCACTCTTTTTCGTTTAGGTTTCATGGCAGTATTCTTTTATTCTATACTACAAAGAGGTAGTGGCAAGTCAAACATACTATAAGACTTGCCACTACCTCTTTCTATTTTAAGCATTGTAAAAATACTTATCTTATCTCTAGATAACAGTTACATCCCTTTTTTCTTTTTAAAAATGTACGATACAATCAGTACAATAGGTAACGAAATAGGAGCCAAAATAGCTATAGGTATAATTCTTCCCATTGATACTTTTATGGCAGGTTGACCTTGTTTTTTCATTTTAGTAGAAAAGTTACGAATGGCCAATACCATTAAAACAGCTGCAATATATGCAATAACAATGTATGTAATCAGTACAATTTTTAAAAATAAACTCATTATTCTAATAAAATTAATCTTGTTAATATATACCCCTTCTACAATTTATAGAAGCAGTACGTTACTCTTAAAATGTAAAGTAAAGGTTAATTTATGATACTACAAAAAAGAGTTCTACTTATTCTAAATAAAGAACCTCATTACACCCTCTTTTTTTACGACCATTTACCCTGTGATAAATAGAAAAATAGGCTGTGTATTTAACGGAGTATTCTGAGTCATATCTCATTTTATTACTCTAAGACAGATACCCCGATACTTTTTTAAAAAAATATTTTTAAAGCTCTTATAAATCGATATGATCTAACAAAAGAATTATTAATATAGTGACATAATATCATATTGAATACTTAATTTAATTTTTAGCATCAAATTGATATTTACAACCCTTCGGATAACTCACATCGTTGATTTATATTAAACACCTATCCATTTAGTTAATAAAATTAACACTATCTAAAGCATGTATAATTATTAATTATAGACCTTTTTATGCTCTTTAGATTCTTAATATATTGATAATCAAATGTTATTAGAAGCTTGTTTATACTCTTAATCGAAATTCAATCTTTTATAATTTTAATTGTTTTTATTGTTTTTATTTCATAATATGCGGTTTATTAACATTTATTACTAACCTAATGATTATGCGAGAAACTATTTTTAGAAGCTCTAAATCGTTACATTTTAAAGTAGGATTTAGAGTCTTTTTGTTTAGTTTTTTCTGTCTATTTTTAATGGTTCCACTGGAATCGGCTATTGGTGCAGAAAAGACCGAACAAGATGTTAAGCAATCTTTTACCGCAAAAGGTAATGTTGTTGACGAACAAGGAGACCCCATTATTGGAGCTACCGTAAAACCCAAAGAGGGTTCGGGAGGAACAATTACCGATGTTGATGGTAATTTCAGTATCGTTGTCCCAAGTAAACAGTCTGTCATTGTCATCTCTTTTATGGGCTTTATCTCTAAAGAGTTGAAAGCTGGCGATAACTTAAAAAAGATTGTGCTATCCGAAGAGTCTCATAACCTAGACGAGGTAATTGTAACAGGTTATCAGACTATTGATAGAAGATTATTTGCTGGTTCTGCCTCTATTATTAAGGCAGAAGATAGTAAAATAGATGGGGTTACAGATGTAAGTAGAATGTTGCAGGGGAAAGCTGCTGGGGTACAGGTTCAAAACGTATCGGGTACTTTTGGTGCTTCTCCTAAAATTCGTGTTCGTGGAGCTTCATCTATCTTTGGAGATTCAAAACCCCTATGGGTTGTTGATGGAGTTATTCTAGAAGATGTTATTGAAGTATCTGCCGATGACTTATCTTCTGGTAATGCTGCAACCTTAATTAGTTCTGCTGTTGCTGGACTGAACGCAGATGACATTGAGAACTTCCAGATTTTAAAAGATGCCTCGGCTACTGCTCTTTACGGTGCACGTGCCATGAACGGGGTTGTGGTAATTACTACTAAAAAAGGGGTAAAAGGCGATACCAGAGTAAACTACTCGGGCGAATTTACAATTCGTATGAAACCCTCTTACAAAGACTACAACATTATGAATTCGCAAAACCACATGATGGTGATGCAAGACCTTGAAGCAAAAGGATGGCTCAACCATTCGGATGTTATAAGAGGTTCATCGGGAGGTGTATATAGAAAAATGTACGACCTGATAGACCAATACGATGAAACTTCGGGTAAATTTGGTTTAGCAAATACGCCAGAGGCCCGAGCTGCCTATCTTCAAAGATCTGAAATGGCAAATACAAATTGGTTTGATTTACTATTTAAAAATAGTATTCAGCAGAACCATGCATTGAGCCTTTCTGGTGGTAGTGATAAAGCTAGATACTATGCCTCTTTGAGTTATTTTAATGACCCAGGATGGTCTATATCAGACAAAGTGGACCGTATGACTGCCAATTTCAACTCGACAGTAAACCTCTCTAAAAAAGTAAGTCTAAACTTATTAACTTCTAACTCGCTAAGGAAACAAACTGTACCTGGCACATTAGACCGTAAGGTTAATATGGTTGAAGGAGAGTATAGCAGAGATTTTGACATTAACCCTTTTAGTTATGCCTTAAACTCTAGTAGAGCACTTTTACCTTATAGAGAAGATGGTAGTTACGAGTATTACACAATGAACTACGCTCCTTTTAATATTCTTAATGAAGCAAATAGCAACAGGTTAAACATAGATATGTTAGATACCAAATTCCAAGCAGAGCTTCATATTAAACCAATTAAAGGCTTAGATCTTCGTGCTATTGGTTCATTACGCTACGTGAAGTCCACTAACGAGCATAAAGTCTTTGAAAACTCGAATATTGCAGAAGCGTACAGAGCGGCAGCAAACTCGTACATTAAAGAGAGTAACGACTTCCTGTGGAAAGATCCAGACAATCCTTCAAAAGAGCCAATTGTAGTGATGCCGAAAGGTGGCTTTTACAACAGAGAAGACCATAAGCTGAACAGCTATTACTTTAGAGCTACGGCGGCTTATAACAATGTGTTTAATGAAAAACACAGTATAACCAGTATGTTTGGTCAAGAGATAAAATCGACCAACCGTTCTAAATCTTTCAATAATGGATATGGTTACCAATGGGACCGTGGTGGTGTACCATTTGTAGATTACCGACTATTAAGAAAAATACTAGATGGTGGATTCGACTACTACGGAATGGATAGATCGTACGACCGATATGTAGCTTCGTTCTTAAATGTGGGATACGCATATGACGACCGATATGTATTTAATGCTACAGGAAGATACGACGGCTCTAACAGAATGGGAAAGGCAAGACAAGCACGTTGGTTGCCAACCTGGAACGTTAGTGGTGCATGGCACGTACATAACGAAAAGTTTATGGAATCTCTTTCGGATGTCATCTCAAACTTAAGTGTGCGTACAACATACGGCCTTACTGCTACAATGGGACCTGCTAGTAATGCGTTAGCCATTTATAGAAACAGTGTTACATTCAGACCAATAATAACAGACAAAGAGTCGGAAATTGTAATATCAAGTCTTGAAAACAGTGATTTAACTTGGGAGAAGCAGTATGAGTTTAACTTTGGTATTGACCTAGGTTTAATAAATAACCGAATCAGTATAAGTATGGATGCATACAGACGTAGAGGTTTTGACTTGATAGATATAGTAAGAACTTCTGGTATTGGTGGCGAATATTATAAAGTAGCCAACCATGCCGATATGGTTTCAAAAGGGGTGGAATTCACGTTGAATACCAGAAATATCATGATGAAAGACTTTAATTGGGTAACCAACTTAACCTTCTCTTTTAACAAAAATGAGGTTACTAAGCTAAAGTCTAAGCCAAACGTTATGAACCTAGTACGTGAAGAGGGATATGCACTAGAGGGAAGACCTGTACGTGGATTATACTCTATTCCGTTTAAAGGACTAACAGAGGAAGGACTACCACAATTTGAGTGGAAAGATGGAGAGATAATTACTAATAACATCAACTTCCAAGAGTCGAACGATGTATCCTTCTTAAAGTATGAAGGTTCAATCGATCCTAAAGTTGTTGGGGGTATGGAGAATACCTTCCGTTACAAAGATTTCACTCTAGGAGTATACTTAACCTATCAGTTTGGTAACGTAATTAGACTATACCCATCGTTTAGTGCAGTCTATTCCGACCTAGAAGCAATGCCTATTGAGTTAAGAGATCGCTGGGTTATGCGTGGAGACGAATTAATTACAAATGTACCAGCTATACCTTCAAGACGTCAATATAATGAAAACAGACAATTAGGTACGGCATACAATGCGTACAACTATTCGGATTTAAGAGTAGCTAAAGGCGACTTTATACGTTTAAAAGAGATAACACTAGGTTATAAACTACCTAAGAAGTGGTTAGTTCCTCTTTCATTAAAAGATGCGCAATTAAGATTCGTAGCATCTAATATAGCTTTGTTGTATAGAGATAAAAAACTGAATGGTCAAGACCCAGAGTTCTTTAGAACTGGTGGTGTGGCAATGCCAATACCAAGACAATTCACTTTTACGCTTAAAGTAGGATTTTAAATAGAATTGATTATGAAAACAAAATATAAATTATTAGGTGTAGGAGCATTGCTCATGGGGTTAAGCTCGTGTAGTGATTTCTTAAGCCAAGTGCCAGACGATAGAACCGTTATTGACTCTTACGATGCTGTTAAGGAGCTACTTGTTGCGGCATATCCTTCGGCTTCGTACATGGCTTTTGCCGAAACTATGAGCGATAACGCTGCAGATAAAGGTCCTAGCGCATTGAAAGTAGATTATACTAGCAATGAACAGGCTTACTTCTGGAAAGAGCAAACCAGTACTACCCAAGATACATATACATATTTCTGGACACAGACCTATAACGCAATAGCTCACTCCAATCAGGCACTAGCATCTATCGAGGAGCTAGGCGATGGCCCCGAATTAAAACCTCTAAAAGGAGAAGCTTTAGTAACTAGGGCATACAACCACTTTATGTTGGTTAATGTTTTTGCAGAAAACTATGGATTGAAAGAAAAGAACGAGAGCTTATTAGGTATTCCTTACGTTTTAGATCCAGAGAATAAAGTCTTTGTAAACTATGTTAGAGAAACCATAGCAAAGACATACGAATTAATTGAAAAAGATTTATTAGAAGGCTTACCACTGATTAGTGATAAAACCTATTCGGCCAAAGCATACCACTTCACAAAGGATGCAGCAAATACCTTTGCCTCACGTTTTTTCCTATTCAAAGGCGATTGGGAAAAAGTAATAGAGTATGCAGATAAAGTATTAATAAGTAACTTCAGAACCCGTTTTAGACCTTGGAATAGCAAGTATTTAGGACTCTCTTACCAAGATCTTGAAACTAACTTTACAAGCTCCGATTTAGAGAGCAACTTGCTACTGTCGGCTACTGGTTCTCTATTTGGAAGATTTTACAATGCCTATAGTTTTGGTGCTACGATTGATATATTGAGAAACGAAATATTAAATTCTCCTGTACCCAATCTTGCATTCAAATATTATGGAAGTTCTGAAAGACTACACACGCCTAAGTTCAAAGAGTACTTTAAATTATCTAGTATTAATGCTACTACTGGACACCCTTACATTATGGCCCCATTAATAGTACTGGAAGAGGCGTTGTTTAATCGTGCAGAAGCGTATGCTATGCTGGGTAATACCGATGCTGCTGTTAATGATATTAATGCTTGGTTAAGTACACGTGTAGAGAAATATCAGCCTGGTTTATCCGATTTAACACTCGATAAAATAAACCTTTTTTATAAGAACTTTAAAACTGAGTTGAATCCTTTTTACGAAATAACAGACGAGCAACGTCCTCTATTAAACTGTATCATAGACTTCAGACGTAAAGAGTTCTTACAAGAGGGAAGCAGATGGTTTGATGTAAAAAGATTTCACATCGAAGTAACACGAAGAGCATTTATGGACCAAGAAACCGAATTGGATGTACTTACTAAAGATGATTTAAGACGTGCTATTCAAGTGCCTCAAGAGGCAATGAGTTATGGTATTGTACCAAATCCTAGATAAATAAATAAAACATATGAAAAAAACATATAATGGTCTGATATCTCTATTATTAACACTAGTCTTAGTTTGCTCTTGTAGCAGCGATGATAAATTAGGAGATTCAATAACAAAGATACCACAAGGACCTAAAACAGAACTTGACAAGTGGATTAGAACAAACTTTACTGAACCACACAATATAGAGGTCATTTACAAGTGGGTAGATGAAGAAACTGAACTTGGTAAAAACCTGATTCCACCAGAAGAGCAATTGATACTTCCATTCTTAGAAATATTAAAAGAGGTGTGGATTGATACATACATCGAAAAAGGAGGGCTTACTTTTTTTAATAAACTCACACCAAAGCAAATACAGCTAATTGGAAGCCCTAACATTAATAATGACGGAACAATTACTCAAGGTACAGCCGAAGCTGGTATTAAAATTGTACTATACGAAGTAAACAAGTTTAATACAGAAAATAAAAAGAAGTTTTTAAGATTCTTCCATGTCATACACCATGAGTTTGCACACATTACGCATCAAAACATCATGTTTGACAACTCTGTATTTGGAGAAATTACACCTGGAGGATATCGTTCGGATTGGATGAATCTAAATGACACTAAAGCACTCGAATTAGGCTTTATAACTCCATACGCTAGTATGAACTCTACCGAAGACTTTGTCGAGATTGTAGCAACAATATTGACCACTTCGCCAACAGAATTCCAAAATCTAATTAATAGTGTTAAGAATACTACAGGAAAAGAAGCTCTGAAAATGAAGATTGATTTTGTTGTGAACTACTATAAAAAAGAGTGGAACATTGACCTGTACGACTTCCAGATAAGAATGGACGAAGTTATTGAAGATATACTAAATAGAACTAAGTGATATGAGAAAATATAATATAATTTTAGCATTGTTAGTCCTCCTGTTTTGCGGATCTTCTTGTAACAGCAAAGAGGATGCAAAACTGCCGAATACATCGGTAGAAAGGATAGACGAAGCCATAGAGAGATACTTTAAAACTCTTACAGCATCTGAGTTCGGCTGGAAGCTCGAGTACAAAACGAAAGAGGGTGTATACTATAATTTTCTTTTTAACTTCAAAGAAGAAGATCAGGTATTGATGGCCTGTGATTTTGAAAAAGAGTTGAAAGAGAGTACTTGGAAAATATCAGCCAGTCAGTCTATACTACTCAGCTTTGATACATACAACTACTTACACTTCTTATCCGACCCCGAGGTAAGTCCAGAAGGAAAAGGAAAAGAGGGGGAATTTGAGTTTATGCTCGATGCCACAAACGACAATATAGTTAAAATGACAGGCAGAAAGTACAGAGCAAACTTTGAGCTAGTAAAAGCTACTAAACAAGATTGGGATGAGATAAAAGAGAAAGAGGATGTGAATAGCATCATATCTAACCCAAATCGCCCTAAATTTTGGATAGTTAAAAATGAAGAAGGGGCTTCAATAGGTACTCTTCTGCTACCTCAAAGAGGGCTTAGTGTATTTTACTATATAGACGAAAATGGTAAATTCCATAGATATAACTCTTCCTATAGACTTGCTACTGATGGTTTGGACCTAGAGGAGCCTATTCATGTTAATGGGGTTGATGTAAAGAAAGTAAATATTCTTAATGCCGATGAGATATCCTTAGGCGATTGGAAGGCAGAGGTTAGTGATTTTGCTACAACGCATGTAGATGCAGAAAAAATATTTATGCAGAATAATGAAGCATACATTATTTCGGATATGAGCCCTGTTTTAGAATCATTCTACAATAAATTAATAGCTAAGTTTAAAACGGTTATAGCTTTAGAATATAATAACTTTTGGAACAGTTATGCTTCCTTTGGAGTTATATCTAGAGAGCCTACGGGAAATGCTCGATATGTTTTCTTATTAGATAGAAATGCATTGGCACAACAAGAGAATCCTGGAAGCATCTACTTTACACCTAATGGATATATCTCTAGAAATGGTGGCAGTGATAAAACGCGTAATGAGATATTGGGTTCAGAAGAGTTTCAAACTATTCTACAAATAATGAACCTTGAGAGTAAAGGCTTACAATTAATACCTGTTACCGATAAGCTGTTTTATGCTATAAGTAATGCCACACCACAAGTTTGGTTTGAATTAATGGCTTTATAGCTTTTTAGAGGTGAGTACAGCTTAACTTACAAAAGAGCAAGTCTTCTATTAAAGTTGACTTGCTCTTTTTATATTTAGTTTAAAAATTTTATGAGCTAAATTGAAGTTAGCTTATAAATAGGCAGCTTTTAATTCGGTAGAATTTATCTATTCACCACTTTATCAATTAAGTAGTAAACACCAATAAACGGAACTACCACAGGAGCAAGTATAAGTATAGTATACATTAAGAAGTAGAGTCCTAATTGAGTCCAAAAAGATTTCTTAGCTTGAGTTTCACGGTAATAGTTTAATATCATAAAAATGAATATAATGATACAATAGGCTACTACAACATAGATACCAAGAAATACATAGCATGCAATTTTCATATCTATAAGCATTAAGGTTTCTCTAAAGATAACATTTACAAGTTATTCAACCTTATAATTTCGTCCACATTAATCTCTTTATAGTTATTTGTAGAACAATCAAGGCTCTCTACCATTGCGTTTGCAACCTCCGAAACGGGTAAAGGACGCTGTTTCTCCATCAGCCCCATTTTATTAAAGAAATTAACCACCTTAATTCCAATCTCTTCATTTTTTCTAGAGCTAGCACCACGAATTAGTAAACTAGGTTTTACAATAATTAATTTATTGAATTTCAAACCCTTCACAGCCTCTTCAAGCTGTTCTTTCATTTTACTATAAAACAACATTGATGTTGGTTTTGCTCCTAAAGAAGAGAGTAGGACAAATGTCTTTATACCATTCTTTTTAGCAAGAGCAGCAAATTTATATTGGTATCCATAATCTACTTTAAACTGCGCCTCTTTACTACCAGCTACCTTTAGGGTAGTTCCTAAACAAGAAAATGCCACATCGCCCGATATTGACGTACTATGCTCTTCAAGCTTATCGAAATTAACCACTATTTGCTGTAACTTGGGGTGAGGGTCTAGTTTTGGGCTCTTTACTAATGCTACCACTTCGCTAATCCAATCTCTATGTAATAGATTATGAACCAGCTCTCTGCCTGTTGCACCTGTTGCGCCTATAATAATTGCTTTCATCTTTAATATTCTCTGTTCTTAAATGTAGTTATAATACAAATAAGAGATGCTTTTTGTTTGAATAAGGACTCTTTATTGTTCTAATTATTTTTACTATAGACCATAGAACATTAAAAAAAGGCAACTGAATAATTACAGTTGCCTTGCCCGAATTTGGATTTAAATAGCAATAAAAAACTACTCTAATCTCGATTTCTTAGGGGGCTTTACTTCGGTGTTACCATCACGTTGAGCATAGTAATGAGGTGCTACAATCTCTATATCGGCCTCATTAAACTTATCTAAAATACTAGCATGTAGTCTGGAGTACACTCTAGCTAGTGCTTTAACATCTCTTGTAAAAGCATTAATTTGATAGGTACAATAAAAGTCATCTAGGTTCACCACCAGCACAAAAGGTTCTGGATGTGCCAGTAGCCCTTTTGTAGCTTTAGCAGCCTCTAGTAGTAATTTTTCGGCATATTTTCTATCTATATTGTATGCCACCCCTATATTGGTGTGTACTATAACCCCTTGTTTGTGTGCCGACATGGTGTAGTTAACCGTTTTTGCCGACATTATAGTAGAGTTTGGAATTGTTATAATGTTGTGTTTCGGAGTACGAATACGAGTAACAAAAGGAGTTTTCTCAATAACAGTACCTTTAACTTCGTCGCTCAACTTAATTTCGTCTCCAATCTTAAAAGATCGCATATAAGTAAGTACCATACCAGCCATAAGGTTACCAATAACGGTAGTAGATCCTAATGATAAAACTAAACCGACAAATACAGAAACTCCTTGAAAAATAGGAGATTCGGAGTTGGGCAGCAGTGGCCAAATCATAACAAACATAAAAGAGTACAGCAATACACGTAGAATGTAGTATGTAGGATAGGCCCAATCGTCGTAGAAACCTGTTATATGTAACTTTCCGTTAGCTATTTCATTAGCAAAATATTTTAGCCCTTTATTGATATATCTAAAGCAGAAATAGATGATAAATATTTTAATAAATCGAGGCAGGTAACCAATTATCAGCCCAAATATATCTCTTATCGGATTCCAAAAGTAGAAGAATATGGTAAATGCAAACTCTTCGGTTTCTGGAAATATAGCAAACAGCATAGGAATAGTAAGTAAGAGCTGCAAAATAACAACTATAAGCCTTACAATGCGCGAAGCAAACATCAAGATTCGCACTTGTTTGTGAATGTTTAAGAACTCGTAATCTTTTATTTTAAGAGGACGTAACCTATTTCGTTTTAAGTAAATATAATATCGTAAACGTCTAAATAGTTTATAGGTTACAAATACAAGCAACACTTGCATCAATATAACTAACACAGCTAGTGCTATACTTTTTAACTTACTCGTTAATCCATACTCTTGATGCAGTGTATGTACTTTATTGGTAATAAGTGGAAGGTATTGGCTAGCTGCTGCCTGGTGGTATTTTGCCACAACCCATCAAGGTCTGTAAGGGTAAGAATAACCTTCTCGTTACCCATTATATCTGTAGCATGTTCACTCTCAAAGATATAAATAGAGTCTGGTCGCATGGTTAATGTCTTTTCCATAACCATTATAGCTTGTTCGGCGCGTTTAATACGATCTTTTACCCCCAATCCTCCACGTTGTGCGTAGAGAGTTAGTAGTGTATCTTTTTCAATAACTAACGATACACCTTTGGTATGATTTCTTAAAGAGTCTATTTGTGCTAATTGGTTTGCTCTTTTTATAGAGTCTGATTTTAGCGTATGCTCTTTATCTCTATTCGCCTCATTGCGCAGCACAATCTCTTTAAGCTTTAACTGTTGTATTTGAAGTTTTAAATCTTCTATCAGCACAGAGTCTTGATAGGCTGCCGATATGGAATCTATTTTACTAATAGAACGTTCTGTTTCGTTTATAATCTCTTCAAGGCTGTTTTGTGCTTGGGTGGGTAATATTGAAGCAACACCAATAAGCAATACAAGTAATAGACGGTTCATAAAATTTATAGTCGTGATAAATAAGTTGTATAAAAAGTTTCAAAAAAACATAACAATATACTGCACGCTATACCCTTCGATACGAAGTAGAGGTGCAAAATTGGCGTAAATGTATGTACTTTTTTACTGTAGTGTGCAATTATACAGATAAGAATATACAAAACACCTGCTATTTATGAATATTAAATGTAGCAAGTGTTTCAAAAAAGGTTAAAGGACGATTATACTTATATTCGTCCTTTAACTATTTATTCGGTTCTGTCATTTTGATTGTAATTAAACCTACACTGATCTCTTTTTACGGCAATGTAGTTTACAAATACCATGAGGCAGAAGCTAATAGCTACATCTTTGGTATCTGTTATAAAATAGTTTTTAGTGCCACACATAGATAGAATAGTTAGCACAATAGGGAACATAATTGGAAATAGTGGTGCCCCTGTAAGCGTGTTGAATAGTAGTCTTTTCATAACATTTCCTCTTTTTATAGGATTAGTACCTGCTTTTACGCTTTGTCTGCCTCTTCTCTTAGAATGCAGTAATTTAAAAATAGTAGCAACCCAAATGTTGCAATAAATTCGCTCATCTCGTGTGTAAAGTAGTTGGTACGGTTTGCCATTGAGATAGTAGCTACCACAAAAGGTACACAGATAGGAATTAATGGTTTACAGAATAGTACCTTCATCATCATTTTCATCTCTTTTGTTTATTTAAAGGGTTCTACACTCAGCATCATTTAGTCACTAAAGAATGCTATTGTTTTTTTTGAGGTCGATATAAAGAGTTTTATACCATTCTGGTGAAATGCAAGCGCAAGATAGCTATATCCAATCTTTCTGATGGTAAAAATAGTATTAGAAAAATATTAGAAAACGTGTTTGCAAGGCTCTATTCCAATTGCTGCTGATAAGATAAGGTTTGTAAAAGAGCTGTTTATAGTATATAAAAATAGCCCTTTAAACTAAAATTTAAAGGGCTATTTGTTATTTTATATGTATAAGAGAAGAAGGGGCTTATTTATTATTTCCCTCCAGTAAGTCTGGACGCAATAATTTAGTGCGCTCTATAGATTGCTGTAACTCCCACTCTTTAATTTTAGCTTCGTGTCCAGAGAGTAGAACATCGGGCACTTTCCACCCCTTATAGTCTGCAGGACGTGTATAAACAGGTGCAGCTAACAGATTATCTTGAAAAGAGTCTGATAAGGCTGATTGCTCGTCCGATATAACTCCTGGTATAATACGTATAATGGCATCGGCCATCATAGCAGCCACCAACTCGCCACCTGTAAGAACAAAATCGCCAATGCTTACCTCTTTAGTAATGAGATGTTCACGGATACGGAAATCTATCCCCTTAAAGTGTCCACAAAGAATAATAATATTTTTGGCCAAGGATAGCGTATTTGCCATTGGCTGATCAAACTGTTGTCCATCGGGTGTGGTAAAGATCACCTCATCGTAATCTCTCTCTGCTTTTAAGGCATTGATGCATCGCTCTATTGGTTCAATTTGAAGTACCATACCTGCAAACCCTCCATACGGATAGTCATCTACACGCTTGTGTTTATCTAGTGTGTAGTCGCGTAGGTTATGAATATGTACCTCTGCAAGCCCTTTATCTTGGGCACGTTTCATAATAGAACAATTAAAAAAGCCCTCTAGCATTTCGGGCAATACGGTGATAATATCAATTCGCATAATCTGTGTCAACAAATTTTATTTTATCAGGCAAAAGTACACTATTTATGTATAGATTCCTTATTTTTGCCCGAAACAATACAGAAAATTATGAGTGTGAAGAAAACTATAGAGGGCTTACGTGCAGAGCTCCATCAACATAACCACAATTATTATGTGCTTAATATGCCAACTATATCCGATAAAGAGTTTGACGATAAGTTGCGCCAATTACAGGATTTAGAACAACAGCACCCAGAATTTCAAGACCCAAACTCGCCATCACAGCGTGTAGGGAGCGATATAGATAAAAGATTTACCCAAAAACTACATAAATACCCAATGCTATCGTTATCAAATACCTATTCGGAAGAGGAGGTTGGCGAGTTTTACGATCGTGTTGTAAAAGGGCTTGGAGGTGCACCTTTTGAGCTTTGTTGCGAATTAAAATTTGACGGCTCTTCCATCTCCTTAACCTATGTAAACGGGCAGCTTACAGATGCTGTAACACGTGGTGACGGAACAAAAGGAGATGTTGTTACAGACAATGTAAAAACGATCCGAACCATACCATTGATATTATCTGGCGATAATTATCCTGCGGAGTTTGAAATACGTGGCGAGATACTAATGCCTTGGCAGGTGTTCGAAAAGCTGAACCAAGAGCGCGAAGAGCGTGAAGAGGCACTATTTGCCAATCCTAGAAATGCAGCATCAGGAACACTTAAATTACAAAACTCTGCCACCGTAGCAAAGCGTAATTTAGATGCTTATTTGTACTATATGATAGGTGAAAACCTACCCAATGATGGCCATTACGAAAACCTTCAAGAGGCTGCAAAATGGGGCTTTAAGGTATCGGATGCAACACGTAAATGTGCTACACTAGAAGAGGTGTTTGAGTTTATTCGTTATTGGGACGATGCTCGTAAAGACCTTCCTGTTGCTACCGATGGTATTGTACTAAAGGTAAATAGTATTCGTCAGCAAGAGGAGTTAGGATACACTGCCAAATCGCCAAGATGGGCCATTGCATACAAATTCCAAGCCGAAAAGCAGTGTACTCGTTTAGATGAAGTTACCTATCAAGTAGGGCGTACTGGAGCAGTAACACCTGTAGCAAATTTAGAGGCAGTACACCTGTCGGGAACCGTGGTAAGACGTGCATCACTACACAACGAAGACATAATTAACAGTTTAGACCTGCACATTGGCGATATGGTGTATGTAGAAAAAGGTGGAGAAATTATTCCTAAAATTACAGACGTAAACCTTGAGGCACGTGCCAATAATGAAAACTTAGGGGCTAAGGTAGAGTTTATTAAAAACTGTCCTGAGTGTGGAACCGAGCTAATTCGCTACCCTGGAGAGGCTGCACACTACTGCCCAAATGTTACGGGATGTGGACCACAGATTACAGGCCGTATTATACACTTTATAAGCCGCCGTGCTATGAACATAGATGGGTTAGGACCAGAAACAATAGACCTGTTCTATAAAGAGGGCTTAATTCAAAACGTGGCAGACCTATATACACTATCCGAGCAAAACCTATCGGGATTAGAAAGAGTAGGAGAAAAAACCATTAATAAAATACTATCCGAACTAGCTGCAAGTAAAGAGGTTCCTTTTGCAAGAGCGCTTTTTGCTCTGGGCATACGCTTTGTAGGTGAGACTGTTGCTAAAAAATTGGCCAAGGCTTTTAAAAGTATTGAAGAGCTGGCAAATGCATCGTTCGAAGAGCTGATTTTAGTAGATGAAATAGGTGAAAAAATAGCTAAAAGCATAATTGAGTATTTTAGTAAGGAAGAAAATCGTGAAATGGTAAAACGTTTAGTATCTTTCGGATTGAAATTAAAGCAAGATGAAGAAGAGCTTAGTAACCAGACTAATAAGCTAGAAGGACAAGCCATTGTTGTGAGTGGTGTATTCCATTTACATACCCGTGATGAATACAAAGCTTTAATAGAAAATAATGGAGGTAGAAACGTAGGAAGCATATCCGGAAAAACCACCTTTATACTGGCTGGAGAGAACATGGGACCAGCAAAATTAGAGAAAGCAAGTAAATTAAATATCCCTATATTAACTGAAGAAGAATTTTTAGAAAAAATAAAATAACACCATCCACTAAGGGCTCTTTACCTATACTTATTTATGAATAAAGCACGGGCAAAGAGTTTGGAATAGTGGAGAATAAGTTTAAACCTCACAAATAACTTAATTATGAATAGAAAACTTGTCTTATGTGCATTATTACTGCTGACGACATGTTATATTGATGGACAAAACATGAGTAAAAAGAAGTATGCCCAATGGCTATCTTATTTTGAAAATCAACGTATCGAAAAGAAAGAAAGCTTGCCTAAAAACAGACTAACCAACTTTTTATTTAACCCCCAAGGGGCGCCAGAAGACACAATTTACCCCATTGCACATCAAGTTGTTAATGAAAACACAGACCTTTTTGTTGTGCGTAAGATAGTAGAAGGGGCTTTAAAAGATTACGAGCAGTTTAATCAGAATGATTTATTCTTAGTCTTTAATAATAGAAAATTACAAGACACAGGAATGCTAACTTTTGCTAAGTTAGAAAACGAGTTATTAACATCGCAAGAATATGAGCTTAAAGATGGGTATGTACACATCAATTCATATACACTTGATAAATCTCGCCCATATTGCAGCTCGGTACTTGTAGAACTAGTAACTTGTGCAGACTACGAATTAGATAAATGGGGAAACTTACAACACATACCATGCCGTAGAGACGAATGGTACATCTCTTCTCCCTATTTTAATGACGACTATCTAGGTAAAATCATAGACCGACTAGACCCATATCCAGGTAAGAACAACCCATATCCACTTAAATTTATTAATAATGGAAAAGAGTTACCACTAACTCAGCAAGGAGATTTCTATACCTTAGGCTTCTATCTGGAGAAAAATGAAGAGGGTAAATTAACTCCTTACTTCATATCGCAAGATATGGATGGAAACCTAATTGACACCTGCCTAATGTACGATTTAACGACAGAGGTTATATACGACTTAGACCTTGAAGCGTGTAGAAACGTTCCGTTAATAATTAAATACAACGGAGATAAAATGCTATTGGCTGTGCTTACTAACGATGGCAGATTTTTAAGACAGGCACAAGCTAAATCTATAGTGTTTGAATTGGAAAAAAGATTAGAAGAAAAAGAGGCTAAAATGAAAGAGAAATAGTACTCTTTAAAAAGAAATACTCAATTAGAGGTTTGTACTTTATAGTTAGGTGCAAACCTCTTTTTTTTGCTCTAAAACGCAGAAATAACCCATCAATAAAAGGCTATTGTTGCAAAGTATAACACTAAATAGAGAATCTATTAATGGGGCAATCTAAACGGCTTATCTGCCTTTACCTACTTTATACCATATTATAGATGCAGATGTGGCCCGTTTAAAGGGCTTTTAAAAACAGCATTGTAAAGTGTATATTGGTTTTACAATAAGATTTGTAACTCTATTGTGTGTTTTTTACCAAACTTTAACCCCAGAACAGCCAAAAACGTCAACAGATATTGCTTAACGATACCATATAGTTTAAAAATATTACTATTTTTGTGCATCTGACAATTAATATGACTCAATAAAAAACTCATGATACAGACAAAATTAAAAGGAATGGGTGTAGCTTTAATCACTCCATTTAATGATGATGAAAGTATCGACTTTCCTGCGCTGACACGTATGGTCGACTATATTCTTCAAAACAACGCTGATTTCTTGTGTGTGCTGGGAACAACAGCCGAAACTCCTACACTAACGGAAGAAGAGAAAACACAAGTGAAAAAATGCGTCATAGAACGTGTCAATGGAAAGATTCCAATCTTATTGGGTGTTGGTAGTAACAACACACGTGCAGTAGTAGATAGCTTAAAAAATGATGACTTTACAGGGGTAGATGCGATTTTGTCTGTGGTACCATATTATAATAAGCCTTCGCAAGAGGGTATTTATCAGCATTACAAAGCTATATCGGAAGCTACAAAGCTACCAATAGTGCTGTATAATGTGCCTGGAAGAACTGGGGTGAATATGACTGCCGAAACGACATTGCGCATAGCTAGAGATTTTGACAATGTTATTGCAGTAAAAGAGGCATCGGGAGATATCACTCAGATGGACGAGATTATTAAGAATAAACCTGCAAATTTTGACGTAATATCTGGAGACGATGGCATAACCTTCCCACTCATTACACTTGGAGCCGTGGGGGTAATATCTGTTATTGGCAACGCCTTTCCAAGAGAATTTAGCCGAATGACTCGTTTAGCTCTTCAAGGAGATTATGAACATGCACTTGCGATACATCATAAATTTACAGAGCTATTTAAACTACTATTTATAGATGGAAACCCTGCGGGGGTAAAATCAATGCTTAGTGCTATGGGAATGATTAAAAACAAATTAAGACTTCCACTCATACCAACCCGTATTACAACATTTGAAGCAATAAGAAATGTGCTTAATGAATTGAATATTAAGTGCTAATAAGAATATTGATGGTGGATTGAGAAGATGAAAATTTTACCAATCCACCTTTTCTATTTCTTAATTTTAACATTTTAGCGGATTTTTATTTTTATTAAGTTGCAATGCGTCTTCAAATAATGTAGTTTTGAGAGACTAAAGAACTGAATTAAAGAAAACTAATAAATAAAATACTTATGACTGAACCAATAGATATTCGTGAATTAAACGAGAAGATAGAGAAGCACAGTAGCTTCATTACAAATCTAACTTCGGGAATGGACCAAGTTATCGTAGGTCAAAAACATTTAGTAGAATCACTTTTAATCGGACTACTATCCGACGGACACGTACTCCTAGAGGGGGTTCCTGGTCTGGCTAAGACACTTGCGATAAAGACACTAGCATCTTTAATTGATTCAAAATATTCAAGAATTCAATTTACACCAGACCTTCTGCCTGCCGACGTTGTAGGTACAATGGTGTACAGTCAAAAAGACGAAAACTTCCAAATTAAAAAAGGTCCTGTATTTGCAAACTTTGTACTTGCAGACGAGATAAACCGTGCTCCAGCTAAGGTGCAAAGTGCCTTGCTAGAGGCTATGCAAGAGCGTCAGGTTACCATTGGTAAAGAGACTTTTAAGCTGCCTGAGCCATTCTTAGTACTGGCTACACAAAACCCTATTGAACAAGAGGGTACATATCCGTTGCCTGAAGCACAGGTTGACCGTTTTATGCTGAAAGTAAATATTGACTATCCAGAGGCAGACGAAGAGCGCCGAATTATACGTGCACACATCGACAATAAAAAGATGGAGGTAACACCTATAATGAAGGCAGAAGAGATTATAGAGGCTCGTAAAATGGTGCGTCAGGTCTATATTGACGAGAAAATTGAACGCTACATCATTGACATTGTATTTGCATCTCGTTACCCTGAAAAATATGGACTTGCAGAGATGAAAAACTACATAGAATTTGGTGGTTCTCCTCGTGCATCTATTAACTTAGCTCTTGCTGCACGTACTTATGCCTTTATTAAACGTCGTGGATATGTTGTGCCAGAAGATGTTCGTGCTGTAGCTCATGATGTTATGCACCACCGTATTGGTTTAACATACGAGGCAGAGGCAAACAACATAACAGCAGACCAAATTGTAAGCGAAATCTTGAATAAAATTGAAGTTCCTTGATTTGGCTTGAGCAGAGAGATTAATCAGTTTTAATTTGATCTAACACTCAAATCAATAATGGATACTAGTGAAATATTAAAAAAGGTTCGACGCATTGAGATAAAAACGCGTGGATTGTCCAACAACATCTTTGCTGGACAATACCACTCTGCTTTTAAAGGCAGGGGAATGGCGTTCTCCGAAGTGCGAGAATATCAATATGGCGACGATGTGCGTGATATTGATTGGAATGTTACTGCACGCTTTAGCAAACCCTATATTAAGGTGTTTGAAGAGGAGCGTGAACTAACCGTTATGTTGCTTATTGATGTATCGGGTAGTTTGGAGTTCGGAACACAAAAACAGACGAAAAAAGAGATGCTTACCGAGATTGCTGCAACATTAGCTTTTTCGGCTATTCATAATAACGATAAGATTGGAGTAATATTCTTCTCGGACAGAATAGAGAAGTTTATACCTCCTAAAAAAGGTCGTTCGCATATCTTATTCATCATCCGAGAGTTAATAGATTTCAAAGCCCAGAGCCGTAAAACAGACATAAAGTTGGGTATAGAGTACCTAACCAATGTAATGAAACGCAGATGTACAGCGTTTATTCTATCGGACTTTATCGACCCACAAGACTACCGAAATGCAATGACTATAGCAAACCGTAAACACGACGTTATAGCCATACAAATTTACGATAAACGTGTAGCAGAATTGCCTAATTTAGGCTTAATAAAGGTGCACGATGCAGAAACAGGGCACGAAGAGTGGATTGATACGTCGTCGGTAGCAGTTCGTAATGCCCACCACAAATGGTGGCAAGATAAACAGGCTAAACTACAAGATACCTTAACCCGTAGTAATGTAGATAGTGTGTCGGTGCGTACCGATCAAGACTATGTAAGGGCCTTATTAAGTTTATTTGGAAAAAGAAGTTAACAATGAATCGAAGAATAAAGCTATTTGCACTTTTTGCAGTTATGGCTTGTTGCCAAGTATGGGCACAAGAAGTTGTTGTTACTGCAAAGATTGATTCGGTAAATATAATGATTGGCGAGCAGGCTATTATGGACCTTGAGGTGAAACTCAAAGCAGATATGCAGGCTAAATTTCCAATCCTTACAGATACTATTGTGTCGGGTATAGAGATTGTAGATGTGGCGCGTATTGATACCATATATAGTAAAGATAAGCAGAGTATGACCCTTAAAAAGAGTTATACCATTACGTCTTTTGCTCCTAAAATGTACCTAATCCCTCCGATGGAGATAGAGGTAAGTGGTAAAGAGTATAAAACTCAACCCATCTCTTTAAAGGTGGAAACTTTCCCAGATATTGAGGTAGCAAATCCTGAAGAGTATTTTGGAACAAAAGATATCTTGACACCACCGTTTGTATGGGGAGATTGGATTAAGCTTATTTTAAGCATCTTATTTATAGCTCCTTTTGTGCTACTGTTAATCTATATGATAATGCGTTTAATGGACAATAAACCCATTATTAGACGTATTAAACTAGAGGCAACAGTATTGCCACATATAGCTGCTATGACCGAGCTTGAGGAGATTAAAAATCGTAAATCTTGGCAAACTGCAGGGCCTAAAGAGTACTATACAGAGCTTACAGATGTATTACGTGCATATATGAAAAAACGTTTCAACTTTAATGCACTAGAAATGACATCGGCAGAAATTATAGAGCAATTGGCTAAAGTTGAGAATAGAGAGGAAATTAATCGCCTGCAAGAGCTATTTACAACAGCCGATTTAGTTAAATTTGCCAAGTTTAAACCCCTGCAAGGAGAGTACGATAATAATTTTACAAAAGTGGTAGAGTTTATTGACAATACTAAGGAAGAACCAGATCCTGATGCAAAACCAGAACCAACAGAGAAGATTGTAGTTGAGAAAAGATCGCTACAAACTAAACTTCTATTAGGTGGGGTTGCATTGTTGGCTGTAATAGGTATTGTAACTTGTATTGTTATTATTATTAATGAAGGAGGAGACTTTTTAAGAACCTTTTTCAGTTAGTAGAACCTAAAAGAGAAAATTAAAATGGTATTTGCCCATATAGAATATTTACTATTATTGCTCCTTCTTGTACCTTTTATTGTATGGTATGTGATGCGACACCGTAATTTCGATCCTGCAATGCAGGTGTCGGATACGCGCGTTTATACCCATATACCCAAAAGCTACAAGAATTATCTACTCCATTTACCTTTTGTTTTAAGAATGCTAGCAATGGTGTTTATCATCCTTGTATTGGCTCGTCCGCAGTCTATCAATAGCTGGAAAACAGAAAACATAGAGGGTATTGATATTATGTTGGCGTTAGACGTTTCGGGTAGTATGCTTGCAGAAGATTTCCAACCTAACCGCCTTGAAGCGGCAAAAAAAGTGGCTTCTGCGTTCATTAACGACCGACCAAACGATAACATCGGTATCACCATCTTTGCTGGAGAGAGCTTTACACAATGCCCACTTACTACAGACCATACGGCACTTCTAAACCTGTTTAGTAATATTCAAACAGGTATAATTGACGATGGTACTGCTATTGGTATGGGTATAGCCAATGCTGTGGCACGTTTAAAAGATAGCCAAGCCAAATCTAAAGTAATTATATTACTTACAGATGGTTCGAATAATGCTGGAGCTATTTCGCCACTTACGGCGGCCGAACTTGCTAAAACATACGGCATACAGATATATACCATTGGTGTAGGTACACGTGGCACGGCGCCTTTTCCTTTAAGAACGGCTGCTGGTGTAACACAGTATGTACAAGTAGAGGTAGATGTGGACGATGATGCACTGCAAGAGATTGCCAATATAGCAGGAGGAACTTACTTCCGTGCTACAGACAACCAAAGCCTTGAAGAAATTTACAAGGAGATTGATAAGCTAGAGAAGACCAAGCTAAATGTGAAAGAGTACAATAAACGTCAAGAAGATTATAAAAACTTCGCTTTAATTGCATTCTTTTTAATCTTGGCCGAGGTGTTGCTACGTCAAACAGTGCTGCGTAAGCTGCCATAATAGAGAATAATGGTAATGTAGAACAAAAAATGAACAAGAAAGATGTTTCGATTTGAACAACCAGAATATTTATATTTATTGCTGTTACTGCCTGTACTTGTAGCACTTTATTACTATGGTGTATATAAACGCAGAAAAGCAATAAAAGAGTTTGGCGACCCCGACCTAGTTGCCAATCTTATGCCTACAGTATCTAAGCTTCGACCAGCGTTGAAGTTCTGGCTACTGTTTGCTGTTATAGGTCTGTTTAGTTTTCTATTAGCTCGTCCACAATTTGGTACACGCCTAGAAAACGTAGATCGCAAGGGTATTGAGGTGATGGTGGCATTAGACATATCTAACTCTATGCTTGCAGAAGATGTTGCTCCAAATCGTTTGCAACGCTCTAAAATGATTATCTCAAAGCTTGTAGATAAACTACACAACGACAAAGTTGGACTAATTCTATTTGCTGGAGATGCCTTTACACAGTTGCCAATTACGAACGATTACGTTTCGGCTAAGATGTTCCTTTCGAGCATTAAACCAGAGCTTATAGAGCGTCAGGGTACAGATATTGGTAAGGCAGTAGAATTGGCTATGCATAGCTTTACATCGCAAGAAAAGGTGGGTAAGACAATTGTTATCATAACCGATGGCGAAGACCATGCTCCTGGTACTATTGAGGCAGTAAAACTAGCTGCTAAAGCAGGAATACAGGTAAACGTAATGGGGGTAGGATCTTTAGAGGGTGCTCCAATACCTCAAGGTGGTGGAGAGTTTTTAAAAGACCGTGAAGGAACTGTTGTTGTTACTAAGCTAAACGAAGAGATGGCTCAGCAAATTGCTCAAGCTGGAAACGGTGTTTATGCCCATGTAGATAATACCAATAGTGCTCAGCAGATAATTATTAAAGAGCTTGATAAATTGCAAAAAGCAGATATCACAACAAAGGTTTTTAAAGATTACGACGAACAGTTCCAAGTATTTGCTTGGCTTATATTAATATTGCTCATTACAGAGCTTTTAATTATTAATAAACGTAACTCTCTATTTATTAAATGGGAAAAATTCTTTAAAAAGTAAATTATGAGACTTAAACGAAATATCCTAATACTTATGGCGTGTATGGCAATTTCGCCAGCCGTAATGGCACAAAAAGATATCCGTCAACAAATAAGAAAAGGAAATAAAGCATACCAAGATAGTATTTTTAGAGATGCAGAGATTGCTTACCGTAAGGCTATTGATGCATCGCCTAAAGAGGAACGGGGTATGGCTCACTTTAACTTAGGTAACAGCCTGTTTGTTCAAAAAAAGGCAGACGAAGCTCTGAAAGAGTACGAAACGGCAATGCGATATACTAAAGATGACAAGCAATTAGCCGAAATATACCATAATATAGGGGTAGTACAGCAGGAGAAAAAAGAGTTTGAGAAGGCTGTAGAAAGTTATAAACTTGCACTTAAAAAGAACCCAAAAGACGATGAAACACGTTATAACTTGGCATTACTTCTAAGTCAGCAAGAGAATCAGCAAAATCAAGACGACAAAAAAGAAGATAAAAAAGAAGATAAGAAAGACGATAAACAGGATC
>JASLCG010000121.1 GCA_030151885.1 Bacteroides sp. | reverse complement strand
CAAAAACAGAATAGACTAATGCTTTAATAGTCATTTATATAATAATTATTAACTTGGGTAAAGTCGTGCATCTGATTATGCATTACTACTCAGAGCTTTTTTTAAAATAAATAGAGATGTGGGCTTTAATTATAATACTAATTTTATTGATTTATTTCTTAGGAAATGGAATGTTTATTCTAGTGCCTTTTGTTATAATTGTTATTGCGGCTTATTTGGTTATTAAGAATAACAATCAGTATAAGGACAAAAGCAGATTAAAAGAGGAGCTCCTTGAGATAGAAAATTTCAATCCCTCTATCAGCTTTGTATTGGGCGATGGGTCGTTTCTTTTTGCTATTGATAAGCAGAATGAGTTGGTAACCATCATAGATAGAGCAACTACTTACACGTATCCTTTTGAAGATATTTTAGGAGTTGAAATGTTGCAGAACGACATTCTAATAACCTCAAAATCTACCTCACGAACCATAGGTGGAGCATTGTTAGGTGGCATGTTGGCTGGTGGTGCTGGTATGGTTGTAGGTGGATTGTCGGGGGTAGAAGAGACGCATAAACAGGGGAGCGACATTAGTTTAATCTTAACAGTAAAAGATTTTGAGAACTCTACTCTAGTGCTGATTAATAAAAAAGCAGTAGAAATGCATGGAACTAAACGCAAATGGCATCGTGTAAATGCTGCCGATACAGGTTATAGCGATGAAGTTCTGAATCTATTCGATTTTGTAAAAGAGATTCAATCCATCATCAGTATAATCATTGACCGAGTAGATAGGCAAAGTATGGATTTTTACTCTCCTAAAAAAGAATCTAGTGCCGATGAAATAGTGAAATACCACAAACTGTTTCAAGAAGGTATCATTACCGAAGAGGAGTTTGAACTTCAAAAATACAAGATCTTAAATCGGGATTAAAAGAAAACAACCACCCTAAAAAGTCTAATCAGTACACGACTGGTTAGACTTTTTTTGTTTCTATGTGTAGGCTCAATATCAGTAGTTACTGAATATCAAATACCATTTTGAAAGAGCAGCGTATGGGGCTACCCATCAGCAGGAATAAGGTCTGTATGGTGTAAATCAAGATGAATTACTGCTATTCTCTCGAACCATCTGTACCATTTCGGTTATTCTTTGAACGTTATTACACACTGTTTAGTGCAGTTTGGCATAGATTTACACCTGTTAATCGAAACACTAAATCTATAATACAAATTGTATGAAAAACAAGCAGAACAAATGGCTTATATGCTGTACCATGCTGGTGCTGCTATTTGCTTTGCCCTCCTGTAATAAGGACCACGATGGGCTAAAAGCAGATATTGGGCAGTTGCAAGATAGGGTGCAGAGCATAGAGCAGTGGGCCAACGATATGGTTGGTAGTATAGAGGGGTTACACGCAATAACCCAAGGAGACAAAGTGGTAGGCGTTACCGAGGGAGAACTGGGTTACACCATTGAACTAAGTAACGGAAAATCATATCTTTTTGCATCGGCAAAGAGTGTCGAAGGGCTTATTCCTAAAATTTCCATAGATAAAGAAGGAGATTGGGCAACGTCTGTAGATGGAGGTAAGCACTTATCTAAGTTGTTAGATGGTGCAGGATCGCCCATTTCAGCACATCCCGTTCAGGGAGTTACACCTATTCTACGCATCAGCAGAGCAGGATTTTGGCAAGTTAGTTACGATAATGGTGCTACGCATCAGGAGCTATTAATTGAGGGAGAGCGAGTACCTGCTTTTATGGGAACGAGCAACAGCTCTATTTTTAGTGAGGTGCAGTACAATGTGGGTGCAAAAGAGCTATCGGTAGTACTTACTGATGGTGAAAAGCTGCAAATCCCTGTAATTGATTCGTTTTACCTCCGTATTATGGATGCCGACGAGGGTGTGCAACGTTTTTCAAGAGGGAGCAGTAGGCTGTTTGCTGTGGAGCAGAGTAACGTGGCAGAGGCTATGGTGATTGCTCCAGAAGGGTGGTTAGTGACGCTTACAGACGATAAACTCTCCATTACCTCGCCTACTGATGGGGTGATGGGGCAACCTGTAGATATTAAACTCATTATAACATCTGCCGAAAAATACATCCGAATGGTGTCATTGCCTGTACAGTTGGCAAGTATGTATGCAGATGCGTGTGCTACTTGGTTGGATTTTGAATCTGCTGCGGATGATAACATCTTGTTAGACTACTCTTACGCAGGATATATGCACGGTGAGGTGGCCCCTCCCAACGTTGAAACTCTTGGATATAAAGTGTACGATATAACCGATTATGGAGCTGTTGCGAACGACGGAAAATCGGATAGAGAGGCATTTATAAAGGTGCTAGAGGCGATGGGTGCTACTCGAGGAAAGGATAAGGATGCCATCCGATATCAGAAGAGTACGGGTGCAAAGGCGATAATCTACTTTCCAGAAGGAGAGTTTATCTTGCAGGCAGATGGAGAGCAAAATCAGACACTACGTCTTACCATGGGCGATTTAGTAATTAAGGGTGCGGGCAAGGATAAAACCTTTATAAAAATGGAGGTAAAGAATGATCCAAAGAACCCGAATGAAATGTGGAGTGCTCCCGTTATGTTAGAGTTAAAGCACAACAGTGGTTTGCAGCCAATTACTACCGTAACACAAGATGCTGCCAAAGGTAGCTACTCGGTTGTGGTGGGGACTACGCTGGGCATTAGTCCTGGAGATTGGGTATGTCTGCACTTAGAAAATAACGATCCTGCATTGGTGCATAAGGAGTTGAAACCTTGGGCTCCAACCAGTTTAATGACCAATATTCTAAACAAAGGGGTACAGGTGCAAGATTACCATCAAGTTAAATCCGTTAGTGGAAACAAGGTTACTTTTGTAGAGCCTATTATGCACCAAGTGGAGCACCAATTTGGGTGGAGAATCATGAAGTATCCGCACTACGAAAACGTAGGAGTAGAAGACATCACCTTTGTGGGAGATGCTAAGTCAGACTTTGCTCACCACGCCAGTGCAGACGATGATGGGGCATATAAAATAATAGATTTTGTGCGTCTTACAAACTCATGGATGAGAAGGGTCAACTTTGTTAGCGTAAGCGAGGCTTCATCTATTGTGAGCTGTGCCAATGTATCGGTTTACGATGTTGAAATATCAGGACATAGAGGACACTCGGCAATCCGTTCGCAAGCCTCTTCGCGCATATTTATAGGTAAGGTAACCGACAAATCGGACGGTTACGAAGCCATCACTAGCAATGGGCAGATTGGAAATAAATTAATTCAGGGTGCAGGTCAATACCACGCTTGTGGAGTCTCTAAACAGAGTATGGGTGCTGTTATATGGAATGTAGAGTGGGGCGTAGATGGTTGTTTTGAATCGCATGCCACACAACCACGTGCCACACTGATAGACCATTGTAAGGGGGCATTTATCCCTTGGAGAGAGGGTGGCGATGCTGTACAACTACCCAACCATCTGGACGATTTAGTAATTTGGAACATGGAGGCTACCGTAGTGAAATACGATAATTCGTGGAATGGTAAATTTATGTGGTGGGATGCCAAGAATAGATGGTGGAAAAACCTGCCTCCTGTGGTTGTGGGTTTTCATGGCGAGCCGATTGTATTCGACGAGTCGCCCAACCAACTGAAGCGACTAGAGAGCAACGGTACGAAGGTAGAACCTGCTTCACTCTACGAAGCTCAGCTCAAAAAACGCTTAGGATATGTTCCTGCGTGGTTACAAGCATTAAAGTAAAATGGATTAATCGACAAAAAATACAATAAAATGAAAAACCTATTGAAATATGCACTGTTACTTGGAGTATTTTGCTTGGTAGGATGCAGTGATAATACAGACGATTTAGAGCGAGATGTTTCCGATTTAAAAGATCGTGTAACAGCTCTTGAGGAGAAAACAAAAGTATTTAATGAGAATATAGCAGCACTGCAAAAACTACAAAGTGGTGCTACAATTACCGATGTAAAATATCATACAGATAAACACCAATACACCATAACCTTGAGTGATGGAACTGTGTTGCACCTTGCCGAGCGCATAGACCAGGCAGAAATGGGGCTGCAAATAGGCATCAGCAAGGCAGGAAACTGGCAAGTGAGCTATGATAATGGAGCCACTTTTAAAGAGTTACTCTCTGCTGAGAAACCTGTATCGGCTATCGCTACTGATGGTAAAACACCTCTTTTTAGAGTAGATAAAAACGACTTTTGGCAGATGAGTACAGATGGTGGAAAGTCTTATACAATGGTGCTAAATGAAGAGGGTAAACCAGTTAAAGCAGTAGCAGGGGTAGAGGATGCCTTCTTTAAAGAGGTATCTCAGTCGGAAGAGGCACTGCATATTGTACTGAAAGATGGTACTGCACTACATGTACCCATTGTAGCTAACTTTTACTGCTACATAGATAAAGAGGTAAAGGGTACACAGCTCTTTAAAGAGGGAGAAACAAAAGCATTTTTAGTCCACTTAAAAGGGACTACAGATTATTTAGTAACTGCTCCATTAGGTTGGAAAGCGTGGATAGAGGGTGTAGATTCCGATAAGCATACAGCCATCTGTAAGGTGGTAGCTCCAAGCAAATTAACACGAGCGTCTGCCGATAATAGTCGTGAAGTGGCTATTTTGGCTACTACAAATGGCTTTGCACAAATAGCTAAAATAGAGGTCGATTTGAACGATAATACGGTTGTTGAACCAGAGCCAGAGCCATCTGTACAACTTATTACTCCTTTTGAACTTACCACACCAATGGAGTTACTTTTAAATAAAGACCCCTTTACAATTGGTAAAACCGATGAGGGATTTTGGTTTACTCGTGTCAATGTAAATTCAGAAGAATTGGTAAAAGGAAATGGCTCCATCGCATTCGAATCGGCTGCAATAGATGGAACCGATACAGCAGTAGCACGCTACGACTGCCTCATTCCAAATAGCTTCTTTAAACTGGCATTAGGATACTATAATCCAGTAGCAAATTGCAGCACCAATAAGCTCTACAAATTATCGTTTATGCTTAAAGGTAAAGCAGGATCTAGATTCCAAACAACCATCCGTAATGGAGATAACTCCGCTTCGTTTGGGGTGTATAATAGCGAAGGATTACCCGAATCGTCGCTGCAAACATTTACCATTAGCCCCGACAACGACGGCACGTGGAATGAGGTGTCTGTGGTATTCGACTTCAGTAAAAAATCGCCAAAAGTAGCAAGTATAAAAGAGGACAATCCACTGTCAGATAGTTCGTCAGACGAGGCTAAAGCCATCGACATTCGTCTCTATCCACAGGCAAAGAATACAACGTTCTGGATTGCCCATGTAAAATTAGAAGAGTTTACTCCAACAAAATAGTTGGAAGTTAGTGAATATATTTCTTGTTTAAATTTTCTGCAAAGGGTAGGCGGCTCCATATCCAAATACCCATTTGTAGAGTTAAAGGTGAAGACTTGGTTTTGCGTGATGCAGCACCAAGTCTTTTTTATGCAATCTACTGATGGCTGTTTTTATCATAAAAGGAGCCTCCATATTTCTTCTCTTACTAAGACCTTGGATGCTTTCTGCTGATGAGAATATCTCTTATCCATTTACCAACTACATCATTGTAAAGAGGTGGATAAATAGGTGTACTACGTTACTCAGCAATCAGACTTCTAATATGCTCTAGACAACTCTACAACAAGGCTTTTAGATGTTGCCGACCTGCCTCAAGCTTATCGGCAACGTACCTGAGGTCTGACTAGGTGTAACGAGAGGTATGTCGCCGACTAACGAAGTGCTTGTATTTGATGAGGTATGTCGGCGATATGACTACCTGTTTTTAGGGGAATGTTTTGATCGAAAAGCTTCGTGTA
>JASLCG010000130.1 GCA_030151885.1 Bacteroides sp. | reverse complement strand
ACTTGAACCAAGGACCCTCTGATTAACAGTCAGATGCTCTAACCAACTGAGCTAAGGAAGAATTGTTTTTCTTATCAAATGCGTTGCAAAAGTAATAGGAATTTTTGAAATATGCAATATCTTTGTGAAAAAATAATCACAAAATGAGTAAAATAATTGGTTTAGGCAATGCACTCGTAGATGTGCTTGTAAAAGTTGGTGATGATAACATTCTGAATAGCATTGGTTTACCTAAAGGAAGCATGCAGTTGATTGACAATGAAAAATTTCTTGAAATAAATAAAATAATTTCTCAAATGAATCCATCAATAGCAACAGGAGGCTCCGCTGCTAATACAATTAAAGCCCTAGCGACTTTAGGCTCTACTGTGGGTTTTATTGGGAAAATAGGAAAAGACTCGTATGGAGATTTTTTTAAGGAAACTTTTAATGACAGAGGCATAGACACACACCTCTTAATTGATGCAGAAAATAACTCAGGCGTAGCTTCAACTTTTATTTCTACAGATGGAGAAAGAACATTTGGAACACATCTTGGTGCGGCATCGAATTTAATAGATAAAGAGATTACTGTAGAAGTATTAGAACAGTACTCCATTTTGTATGTAGAGGGTTACTTGGTTCAAAACCATAATTTAATTTTAAAGGCTGTTAAACTAGCTAAAGAACTGGGGCTGAAAGTTTGTATTGATTTAGCAAGTTATAATATTGTCACTGAAGATTTAGAATTCTTTCATTACCTTGTAGAAAATTTTGTTGATATAGTTTTTGCAAATCAAGAGGAGGCATATGCATTTGCAAAAACTCATGACAATGTTGAAGCTCTTAAGTATATTGCGAACAGAAGTGAGATTGCAATTGTTAAAGTTGGAGCTGATGGATCTTATATAATGACAAATGATCAAATTATTAAAGCTCCTGCTGTAAAAGGTTGTAAAGTAGTTGATACAACTGGTGCGGGTGATTACTTTGCTGCAGGTTTTCTATATGGCTATATAAAAGGATGTGACTTAGATAAATGTGCTCGTATTGGAGCTTTATTATCAGCTAATGTCATTGAAGTTGTTGGTACAACACTAGATATCCATATTTGGGATAAGATTAAAAAAGAAATCAAAGATATTATTGCTTGATATCTATAAAATAGAGAAACTCCATGAATAAATTTAAATTAAACGGTGTTATATGTTCGGTTCTATTAGTTGTAGTAGTAGCATTAACACTCTCTTTTAAGAACGGAAAGAAACACGACTTTGAAGTCGCAAAAAATATGGAAATATTTAACTCTATAGTCAAAGAGTTAGATATGCTGTATGTAGATTCTATAGATGCAAATGTAACAGTTAAAAAAGGTATAGATGCTATGCTGTACTCTTTAGACCCATATACAGAGTATTATCCTGCTGACGAGCAAAGTCAGCTTGAACAAATGATTAAAGGATCTTACGGAGGTATTGGATCGGTTATATCATATAATATCAAGAAAAAACACTCGGTTATTGCAGAGCCTTACGAAGGTATGCCTGCACAAGAGGTGGGTTTAAAGGTTGGTGATGTCCTTTTAGAAATTGATGGGACAAAACTTAGCGAGAAAAACAATCAGCAAGTAAGTGATATGTTGCGTGGAGAGGTTGGAACTAGTTTTATTCTTAAAGTTCAAAGACCAGGTGTGAAAAATCCTATAGATTTTAAAATAACAAGAAGAACAATACAACTTCCTACAATTCCGTATTATGGGACAGTAGCCGATGGAAAAGTAGGTTATATAGAATTGGTGAGTTTCTCTGGTACTCCTGCTGCCGATTTTAAAAAAGCATTTTTAGATTTAAAGTCTAAAGGAATTGAATCTCTAATTATTGACTTAAGAAGTAATGGAGGTGGTTTATTAGATGAAGCTATTGAAATAATAAACCTATTTGTTCCTAAGAATAAGATTGTAGTTACGACTAAAGGAAAGCTACCTCAAGCTTCTAATACTTATAAAACAAAGAATCAACCATTAGATATGGAAATGCCTATTGCTCTCTTGGTTAGTGGTGGTACTGCTTCTGCAGCCGAAATACTAGCTGGATCATTACAAGACTTAGATAGAGGTGTTGTATTGGGTAATCCAACATTTGGGAAGGGTTTAGTACAAGTGCCTAGACCGTTACCTTATGGGGCAAATATGAAGCTAACAACAGCAAAGTATTATATACCTAGTGGACGTTGTGTTCAGGCAATAGATTATAGTCATAGAAATCCAGATGGATCTGTAGCTAAAATTCCAGATAGCTTATTAACAGTTTTCCATACATCAATAGGACGTGAAGTTAAAGATGGTGCTGGTATTATGCCAGATATAGAGATTAAGCCAGAAAAGCTGCCTAATATATTATTTTATCTAATTAATGAAAATCAAATATTTGATTATGCAACTGATTATTGCTTAAAGCATAAAACAATTCCTTCTGCACAGAACTTTGCTCTGACAGATCAAGATTATAGTGACTTCAAAAAGCGAGTAGCAGATTCAGGGTTTACTTATGATGCACAAAGCGAGAAGATTTTGAATAGTCTGAAGGAAGTTGTAGAATTCGAGGGGTATCTTGAGGGAGCTAAAGAAGAGTTTGAAGCTTTAAGAGAAAAGCTTTCACATAACTTAGATAAGGACTTAGATACCTTCTCAGGACCTATAAAGGAGTTTATTTCGCAAGAGATTATTAAACGCTATTACTATCAAAAGGGATCTGTTATAGAGAGATTAAAAACAGATAAAGAAGTTAAGTATGCAGTAGATGTATTAAGTAAGTCGTCTGTATATAATAAAGTACTTCAGCCCGATTTTAAACCTATAAAGTGTGATAGTTTACAAGTCTTTATGAACAAGTAATTAAATAAAATAAAATGTATTAAAAGGGAGCAGTTATTGAACTGCTCCCTTTTTTGTTTCTTTGTATTTCGTCTTGATATGATATTACATTAAAATGTAATGTTATAAAGAGTTGTGCTACTGTCGATTCAAATGAGTCTTATAACTAATCTCTTAAGCTTGTCTTGCAAAGGCAATAAAGTCTGATTTTTTAAATAACAGTAGTAAGAAATATGATAATATAATTAACTGTTCTGGTTTTAATAGAGTATAGTGTTTAGTAAGCTTTTAGTTGTTAACCCTATTCTATTAACAGAAGGAGGTATTGTTAAAACTATAGGTTGTAAAATTCATAGTAGTTACGTTCATATATAAGTTTAGATTAATTCCTTAAAGGAAACCTTGAGTATGCTATTGTAATCATTTGGCTTTGTCAATATAGGTAGATAAGATAGTGGAGGAATCTCCGAACACTATCTTATCGGCGACTAACTAGAGGTACATCGGCGACTAACTAGAGGTACATCGGCGACTAATTAGATATGTATATATCGGTAATGCTTATTCTGTATATATACTGATTACTGAGCTAAGATAAGTATTAATTTGTTCAGGTATATAAATAAAAAAAGAGAACGTTAATAACGTTCTCTTTAGGTGGGCCATCTAGGGATTGAACCTAGCACCTCCAGATTATGAGTCTGTTGCTCTAACCGACTGAGCTAATGGCCCGGGAGTACTACTCTTGAATAGCGAGTGCAAAACTATATGTTTCTAATGAATATTGCAAGTAAAATGCTTAAAAATATTCATTAAAATTTATATTTTCTTTTAGGATTCTTAGGGAACCACCCTTTTTGGACTCTTTCTTCTTGTTCAAAGACCTCTTTTATAGTCCAAAAAGAAGAGAATGAGAACACACCCAATAAAGAAGAAAATACAATACCTTCTACAATAATAGATGCTATAAGTCCTATAATTCCTAATATTAAGAATATCCACCAACTTTTAGTTCCCCAATAATATTCGGCCTTAACTACAATAGGGTGAAATATTCCTATAATAAGGAATGTACATATTCCTATAAATAGTCCAGATAGGTTGTATTCGTTTAAAAACTCTAACATTATTCTTCTTCTTTTTTAAGCAAGATAGGAACTTCTTTTTTTATACTTTGCTCTAGAGAAATCAATGTTTCTGTTGCAATAACACCATTAATCTCCTGCATTTTATTATTAAGAAGATCCATTAAATGCTCGTTATCTCTAGCATATACTTTAGTAAGCATTGTGTATGGTCCTGTTGTAAAGTGACATTCTACTATTTCAGGTATATCTTTTAGTTGCTCTACTACACTTTTGTACATAGAGCCTCTTTCTAGTTTAATACCCACATAAGTACAAGTTCTATATCCTAAAGATTTAGGATTAACATGATAACCAGAGCCAACTATAACGCCAAGATCTATCAGTCTTTGAACGCGTTGATGAATAGCAGCACGAGATACTCCACACTCTGCAGCAACGTCTTTAAATGGGATACGTGCATTTTGAGATATGATGCTTAATATCTGTCTGTCAAGATTATCTATTTTTTCCATGATAAAAAGTTTTATTTACTATGATACAGTAATCAAAAGGTAAGCAAATATAGCTATTTTTTTTATTTATTTTAGCTATACTATTAAAAAAACAACAAGGAGGTAAGCTTAATGTTTACCTCCTTGTCCATATTTATCATTATATTTTCAGATAACTTTACTTTATCTTATTTGAATTCTATCAATTCTATTTTAAAGATAATTGTAGAGTATGGTTTAATTTTACCCATATCAGCAGCTCCATATCCTAGCTCTTGTGGGATATATACTTCCCAAGTAGAGCCTGCAGGCATTGCCATAATTGCTTCTTTAAAACCAGCAACTACTCCGTTTGGATCGAATGTTGCAGCTTCTCCTCTTTCATAAGAGCTATCAAAGATTGTACCATCAATAAGTCTTCCTTCATAGTTAAGAACAGCTTCTTGTCCTTCTTTGTAAGAAGCACCTTTACCTTCTGTAATTACTTTATATTGAAGTCCAGACTCTGTTGTAATAACTCCTTCTTTTTTACCATTCTCTGTTAAGAACTCTTCATTTTCTGTTTTATATGCACCATATTTAGAGCTATTAAACTCATCTTGTAGTAAAGGCATGTTTTCAGAAAGATATGCATTAGCCTCTTCTTGAGTCATTATTGTTTCTTTACCTTCGGCAAGTGTAATAAAAGCACTAATGATATTGTCTGCATTGAATACTTTAGCATTCTCATCTTGAAGAATATTCATATTCATTTGCTTGATCATGTCGGTAGAGATAGCTTGTCCCATTGTTACACCAGTAGCATAAGCTTTTTCTTTTGCTGAAGTGTGAGACTTACCATATTTAATACCATCAATCATTGCGTTAATAGCAGTGCTATCTCCGTCAAACTGTTGAGTTAACATAGAACGTAATTCCGCAGGAAATTGTGCTAATCCTAATGCGTAAGAAATTGAATCTGCTTTAGTTTTTAATGTTGGCTTTACAGATCCAGAAGAAGAACAAGCAGACAAGCTACCTGCTGTTAATAGTGATAATGCTACTAATTTTAAATTTTTCATTATTATTATTTTTTATAAGATTTCAAGTAATTCAACTTCAAATATAAGTGGAGAGTTTGGAGGAATAACATCTCCTGCGCCTTGTGGGCCATATCCTAGTTGAGAAGGGATAAATAATCTCCATTTAGATCCTACAGGCATTAGTTGAAGAGCTTCTACCCAGCCAGGTATCACTTGGTTAACTCCAAAAGTAGCAGGCTCTCCTCTTTTTACTGAGCTGTCAAAGATATTGCCATCTAGCAGTTTACCTTCATAGTGACATTTAACTTGAGCTGTTGCTGTTGGTTTTTCACCTATTGCTGATGTTATAATCTCATATTGTAAACCAGATTCGGTTGTAGTAACTCCTTCTTTCTTGCTGTTTTCTTCGAAGAAAGTTTTTTCAGCAGCAAGGCTTTCTTCAGTCATTTTTGCTTGAAGTTCTGCAAAATATGTTTGAACTATAGTTTGAGCTTCTTTATGGCTAATTTTAGGTTCGTTACCTTCAAAGATGTCTTTAATAGCTTGTGCAAAATCTTCAGTAGAAATTTCTTTTAAGCCCATGCTTTTTAGGTTTTGACCAATACCTAACCCAATAGAATAGCTAAATTTATCCATATATTTTTCTTATTGATTAAAAAGTTGGGATTAAGCTCCAACTTTCAGTATATTAATATTATCTACAAATTTATAAGTTTTTATTTTAACACACTATTTTTAGAGTGTATAATATTATAAAGCTAGATTTACTTGTAAAACAATAGACATTATGAAAAAGAAATTAGTAGTATTAACTGGTGCTGGTATAAGTGCTGAGAGTGGTATTGCAACCTTTAGAGATTCAGGAGGTTTATGGGATAAGTATCCTGTGGAGCAAGTTGCAACTCCCCAAGGATATAAAAAAGACCCAAAACTCGTATTAGAGTTTTATAATATCAGGAGAAGAGAGTTGCTAGAGACAATACCTAATAAAGCTCATAAGTTATTGGCAGAGTTAGAAAAAGAGTACGAAGTGATTATAATTACACAAAATATAGATAATCTACACGAACAGGCTGGAAGTAGTAAAGTAGTCCATTTGCATGGTGAACTTATGAAAGGCTGTTCAAGTATTAATCCTAATGATAAGTCTTGTATTGTTGAGCTAGATGCTAAAAATCCGGATATTCATATTGGGCATAATGCAAAAGATGGCTCTCAGTTAAGGCCCTTTATAGTGTGGTTTGGTGAGGCTGTTCCAGAAATGGACAATGCTGTTAAATATGCTCAAAGAGCAGATGTGTTCTTGGTGGTAGGTACTTCCTTAAATGTTTATCCTGCAGCGGGTTTATTACATTATGTGCCTTCTTCGGCTCCTATTTATCTGATTGACCCTAAACCAGTAAATATACAGCAAGGTTTGAATGTTACTCAAATTAATGACGTAGCAACAAGAGGGATGGAGAAGTTCTTAGAAATTCTTAAGAAATAATTATTTCTTAAGAAAGTGCCTTAATACAAACCACAAGTGCATAATAAAAGTAGTAACTTTTCCATAGTGACTTTCCATTATTGCATACCTTTCTTTGAGTGATTTTTTATGATTTCGGGTAGTAATACCCTCGTTAAGGTAGTTTATTAATATGAGTCTTGTATAATGAATATCTTTACACTGTTTTAGTATTTTAATACACCAATCATAGTCAGCAGAGAACTTATACTTAAGATTATACTCAGGAGCTAACTCTCTTTTAGGCATGAAAGCTTGATGGCATACAAGCATTCCTAATTTTAGGCTTTTCCAACTAAGATATTCTGGAGCAGCTAGTCTTCTCATTCTAATGAATTTTTGATTCTTATCTACTAGAGCTGTTTGTCCATAAATTAAGTCTGGAGTGTTTCCATTTAATCCATGCACTATTTTAGTTAAGGTATTGCATTCGAAGAAGGTATCACCTGCGTTTAAGAAACAAATGTAATCTCCTGTTGCATAGCTAAGTCCTTTGTTCATAGCGTCATATAATCCTTTGTCGGGCTCTGATACATAGGTGCTTACAATATTAGTATAATTTTTGATAATATGTGTAGTCGTATCTGTAGATGCACCATCAATAATAATATACTCTATGCCACTATAGGTTTGTTCTTGCACAGACTTAAGAGTCCTTTCTATCTCTTTTTCTGCATTGTAGCAAATGGTGATAATTGAAAAAATAGGTCTATACATTTTACTCGATAATTCTGTTGTAAAGGGCGATGTATTGTTGAGCAATTTCTTTCTCGCTATAAGAGGTTAGAATTTTTCTTCTAGACTCTACACCCAATTCATTATTATTATTGTTAGAAAGTAGCCATTTTAAGCCTTGGCTAAAGTCTTTTGCAGATTTATAGTTAGCGACATATCCATTATGTAAATGATCAATTATTTGGGGGATTCCTCCTATATTAAAACCAATTGTAGGAGTTCCACAAGACATTGCCTCTATAATTGAATTTGGTAAATTCTCCTCTAAAGAGGGAATTGCAAATATATCAACAGCCGAATAGAGATTAATAAGTTCTTGTTCTTCTTTAATATAGCCTAAGCTGTATGTTGGAAAATTAAACTCGTCTTTGATTTTTTCAGAATCTTTTCCATATAGTACAATTCCTATATTATCTCCTATCTCTTTTTTAAGAAGTTTACAAGCACTGATAAAGTAGTCTATCCCTTTTCTTTTATCAGTACTTCTTGCTGCTCCAAATAAGATTAGTTTTAAATCTTGTGGTAAATTTAACTCTCTTCTAACTTCTGCTTTGTCTTGGGGCTTGTATAGGTCCGTATTTAAAGGGTTAGGTATAGATATAACCTCTTTATGTTTGGTCAATGTGCTGTGACTAGCCAAATCTGTTAGCCATAAACTACAACCAACAAATGTGATGTTAGCCTTTTTATAGAGTTGTTGTTTTTTCTTGAAGATGGAATAGGCCAAATCTTTTTGTTTAGATCTTCTAAGAAAAGGGCAGTTTTTACACTCTGTCATATATTTTTCACAATCTCTAGCATGGTGGCATATACCTGTAATAGGCCACATATCGTGCATGGTCCAGACTATAGGCTTTCCTGAGTCTATAATCTTTTCTATCACTTTGAGCGATATAAATCCTTGATTAATCCAATGAATGTGTATTATATCTGCATTGACAAACTCGGGTTGTGTAGTAATGTCAAATCCCGTGTTGGCTAACGATACTGCAAATAGGTTTTTCCTAGTAAAAAAATTTGTTTTCCATATTGTAAGCCTTTCTCTAATAAAATTATAGGCTATTCTATATGATTGCTTAACAGCTACTACATTGGAATTTGTTGTAGACTTATCTCTAACAAATAGTGTAGTGTCTATTTGATTTTTATTAAGGGCATCCATAAGCCTTTTAGCTGCTATTGCTGCCCCTCCAAAACTTTCTGAAGTATTGAGAAATAAGATGTTCATATGTTCTCCCTTATCTGTTAATAATTCTTTTTATGCGTCTAATAGCTTTTGCATATAAGCTATTAGTCTTTTTATAATAGTAGGCCAATATTGCTTTTGCTTCTTTGTTCTCTTGTATTGGTAATATCTTTTGTACAGATAAAGGTTGTTGGTATAGAGTAGATGTATAGATGCTTTGTCCTCCACAGTGAGTTCCTGAACCATCAAATCCGCTATTTTGTACAAGAGATCGTCCTACATTTAAAGATAATATATTTCTTAAGAAAAGACTAGCATTCCACCTAATAGCCCAAGAATTATTTAAGCCTTTAGTCTGTTTCTCAAGCATTTTAGTATAGGGATAGGCGCCATCAAAATCAAACTCTTTGGTGAGGTTTTGATTTTTTAGTTCATTTAGTAGTTTTAATCCGTTAGGCTCGAATAGCTTCCATGCTCTTTTCCAGGTAGCCCACCCCCAACTGCCAGTCCATTTAATAAGATAGGTTTCTGGTAGATTAGGGTTGTTTGTGAAGTCGCATGCTTGTATATGCCCCACTAGCTCTTCATCTTGGTACGTATCTAAAGCTTCGTTCATGAACTTTAAGAAGTAAGGAGCTAGCAATAAATCATCTTCTAGTACAATTACCTTATCTCTCTTATTGATGATGTCAGTAACTCCGTTAATAATATTTTTGGCCAAACCCCAATTCTCATCTCTATAGATAATTTTAATTGATTTAAAACCATCTATCTGCTCTATGTATTTGCGCACTTCGTTCACTTTGGTACACTGGGTATTATCTTTAGCTCCATCCGAAAAAATATATAACTCCGAATCTTTAGCTTCAGTGTTTATTAAAAGAGATTGTATTACTTGCTTTGTGTGAAGAGGTCTGTTGTAAACAAATAGTAGTATAGGGGCTAGCTTATTAGTCATTGTTTTTCTTTTTTGAAATAATAGATTTTAATTGATAGGCTGTCTCTGTTAATATACTAAATCTTCCAACATATAAGCTCAATAAATATATTGTAGTAACAGCTATTATCTTAGATACTAGAGTTATATAGGTGTTAATCGTTGTCGGAATACAGAATTCTGTTATACAGACTGCAATAATTGTAATAATGGCATATGGTAAGACAGAAATAAGAATCTCTTTTGCCGTAATTGCTAATTCTTTTTTTATGAACCAGCACCAAATATTAAACCAAACAATTTGAAGTAACACGAAGCTAGAGATCATATTTTTGATGCCATAGGGATATAGAATAAGGGCAAATGTCAACTGTGTTAAAACTAGCGCAATTGTAATCCACATATAAGTATTGGATTTACCTTTACTGATAATTAGATTGCTTAATAAATTATTGATTGGAAGGAATGCTCCACCAATGCATAAAATACTTAATATACTCGCACTATTAATCCATTTATCTGTCAGTAGTATTTCTATAAACTCAGGAGCAGTATATGCTAAGCCCAAAAGAGCAGGAAATGATACAAAGGATGTGAATTTTAGCATTTTAATAAGTACACTTTTTTGTACATGAATGTTGTATGATGTCTCTTTAAACAGTGGTTGTGCTACACCTTGTATCATCTCTGTTACGACAGAGCTGCCCATTAAGTTCCACTTGTTGGCTTGAGTAAAATACCCCACCTCTTTTTTATTAAATAATCTACCTAGTATAATATTGAAAATGTGATTGTTTAAATGTATACACAGCTTGGTTATCAGTATTTTATAGCTAAACTTAAACATCTCCTTAATTGGAGTAAATGAGATTTTTAAAGACGG
>JASLCG010000064.1 GCA_030151885.1 Bacteroides sp. | reverse complement strand
AAAAAAGGTGTAGGTAGTTCTAAGAACGGCCGTGAATCAGAAAGTAAAAGATTAGGCGTTAAGATTTATGGTGGCGAAACTTGCAAAGCAGGTAATATTATTATTCGCCAAAGAGGTACAGCATTCCACCCAGGTGAAAACATGGGTATGGGTAAAGACCACACTCTTTTCGCTTTAGTTGATGGAACAGTTAACTTTAAAGTAGGTAAAGCAAACAGAAGATTTGTTTCTGTTACTCCTGCTGAAAGCGTTGAAGCTTAATTAGCTTATAATTCAATTAAAAATAATAAGAGCGAGGAGATATAAGCTCCTCGCTCTTTTTGCAAAAAACATAGACTAATCAAACAGTCTATAAATCATATAATTAATCATTTTATTAACCTTTAACCAGAACAGACAATGTTAACTGTTAAGCAGATTATTGAAAATCGCGATAGCGTAATTGCAGGTCTAAAGAAAAGAAATTTAGATAAAGTAGAACAAACTTTAAATAAAGTTGTAGCTCTAGATGAAAAACGTAAGAAGGCTCAAACAGCTTTAGACAAGGGATTAGCTGAAGTAAAACAACTTTCAAAATCCATTGGTGGACTAATGAAAGACGGTAAAGCTGAAGAAGCAGAAAAACTAAAAGCTAAAGTTGCTGAACTTAAAAATCTTAATGAAGATCATTTAGATCGCATGAGATTTATGGAGGAACAGATAGAAGATACTCTTTATACTATTCCAAATGTACCACATGAATCAGTGCCTAGCGGCCGTAATGCTGAAGATAATATTGTTGAACGCACAGGTGGTAAAGAGGTCAACCTTCCTAAAGATGCTCAACCTCACTGGGATTTAGCTAAAAAATATGACATTATAGACTTCGAACTAGGTGTTAAAATTACTGGAGCAGGATTCCCTGTATACAAAGGCAAGGGTGCTCGCCTACAACGTGCACTTATAAACTTCTTCCTAGATGAAGCAAGAGAAGCTGGTTATTTAGAAGTTGAACCTCCATACTTAGTTAATGAAGACTCTGCATTTGCTACAGGACAATTACCTGATAAAGATGGACAAATGTATTATGCAGAAGATGATGACTATTTCTTAATTCCTACTGCTGAAGTACCTGTAACAAACATCTATAGAGATGTCATTATAGAAGAAAAAGACCTTCCTATTAAAAATTGTGCATATTCTGCTTGCTTTAGAAGAGAAGCTGGATCATACGGAAAAGACGTAAGAGGATTAAACCGTCTACACCAGTTCAACAAAGTTGAAATAGTTAGAATAGACACACCAGAACACTCATACGAATCTCTACAAGAGATGATTAAACACGTTGAAAACTTAGTTACTAAACTAGGATTACCATATAGAATTTTACGTTTATGTGGTGGTGATATGAGTTTTACATCTGCCATAACTTTTGATTTCGAAGTCTTTTCTGCAGCACAAGAACGCTGGTTAGAGGTTAGCTCTGTATCTAACTTTGAAGCATACCAAGCAAATCGTTTAAAATGTAGATTTAGAAACGACAGTAAAAAAACAGAGCTTTGCCACACTTTAAATGGCTCTGCACTAGCACTTCCTAGAATTTTAGCTGCCATTTTAGAAAATTACCAAACTCCTGAAGGTATTAAAATACCAGAAGTATTGGTACCATATTGTGGTTTTGATATTATAGATTAATATCAATAACCTTAGAGTAATACTATCAAGATGAACAAAATAATTCGTAAAGAAAATTTTTCTGAAAAAGTATTCCGCTTTGTTGTTGAGGCTCCTCTAATTGCCAAATCAAGAAAAGCGGGACACTTTGTTATTATACGTGTAGGCGATAAGGGCGAACGTATGCCATTAACTATTGCGGGAGCTGATCCTATTAAAGGAACAATAGATTTAGTTGTTCAAAAAGTTGGGTTATCTTCTGCTAGACTGTGTGAGCTTGAAGTGGGAGACTACATTACTAACGTTGTAGGCCCTTTAGGACAAGCAACAGATATCAAAAAGTTTGGTACTGTAGTATGTGCAGGAGGAGGAGTTGGAATGGCTCCAATGCTTCCTATAGTACAAGCTCTTAAAAAAGCTGGAAACAAAGTTATATCAGTCATTGCAGGACGTTCTAAAGAACTAATCATATTAGAAGATGACATCCGAAAACACTCTGATGAGGTTATTATTATGACTGATGATGGGTCTTACGGGAAGAAAGGTTTAGTTACAGCTGGTGTAGAAGAGGTCATTAACAGAGAAAAAATAGATCACTGTTTTGCTATTGGCCCTGCTATAATGATGAAGTTTGTATGTAAGCTTACTAAACAGTATAACTTACCAACGACAGTTTCCTTAAATACCATTATGGTAGATGGTACTGGTATGTGTGGAGCTTGTAGACTTACCGTAGATGGAAAAACTAAATTTGTTTGTGTTGATGGTCCTGAGTTTGATGGTCATAAAGTAGATTTTGATGAAATGCTACAAAGAATGGGAGCATTTAAAAATATTGAATCAGAAAAACTACAACATAACTATACTGACTGTAAAGCAGAAAACTCTAAAGATCAAAACAAAGAAGAAAACTTACTAGAATCAACTCGTAATAGCACATGGAGAACTGCTTTAAGATCAAGTCTAAAAGCTAAAGAACGCGCTGCTATTGAACGTTGTAAAATGAACGAGCTTGATCCAGCTATAAGAATTACTACATTACTTGATGAAGTAAATCAAGGACTTAGTGTAGAACAAGCACAAACTGAAGCTCAACGTTGCCTTGACTGTGCCAACCCAGGCTGTGTATCTGGTTGCCCAGTAGGAATTGATATACCAAGTTTTATTAAATTAATAGAAGTTGGAAAATTCAATGATGCGGCAAAAAAAATTAAAGAGACAAGTGCATTACCTGCTGTATGTGGTAGAGTATGTCCTCAAGAAAAACAATGTGAATCAAAATGTATTCATCTTAAGATGAATAAACCTGCAGTAGCTATTGGATATCTTGAGCGCTTCGCCGCAGATTATGAAAGAGAAAGTGGAGAAATATCTACACCTAAGGTAGAAGCCAATAACAACATAAAAATAGCTGTTGTCGGATCTGGACCTGCAGGTTTATCTTTTGCTGGCGATATGGCCAAAAAAGGTTATGATGTTACCGTTTTTGAAGCTCTTCATGAAATTGGTGGTGTACTTAAATATGGAATTCCAGAATTTAGGCTTCCTACTTCTATTGTTAATGTAGAAATAGATAGCTTAGAAAGAATGGGAGTTAAGTTTATTACTGACTGTATTGTTGGGAAAACAATAACAGTTGAAGATTTAGAACAAGATGGCTTTAAAGGTATTTTCATCGCGTCTGGTGCTGGTTTACCTAACTTTATGGATATTCCTGGCGAAAACTTCATCAATGTTATGTCGTCAAATGAATACCTTACTAGAGTAAACTTAATGCATGCTGCAGATGAAGATTCTGATACACCCGTTACATTAGGTAAAAGTGTAGCAGTTATAGGAGGTGGAAATACTGCTATGGACTCAGTAAGAACTGCCAAAAGACTAGGTGCAGAAAGAGCTATGATAATCTATAGAAGGTCTGAAGAAGAAATGCCTGCTAGGCTCGAAGAAGTGCACCACGCTAAAGCCGAAGGAATTGAGTTTCTAACCTTACATAACCCGATTGAATATAGAGCTGACGAATATGGTCGTGTTAAAGAGGTTGTTCTACAAAAAATGGAGCTAGGTGCTCCAGATGATTCAGGTAGAAGACGTCCAGTTCCTATAGATGGCGCTATTGATATAGTACCTATTGATATGGCTATAGTAAGTATTGGAGTTTCTCCAAATCCTATTGTTCCAACATCTATTAAAGGAATTGAATTAGGATGGAAAAACACTATTAAAGTAAATGAACAAATGCAATCTTCAATTCCTACAATATATGCCGGTGGAGACATCGTTAGAGGTGGTGCTACTGTCATATTAGCTATGGGAGATGGGAAAAAAGCTGCTGAAGCTATGCATGAACAGTTATTAAATAAATAAACTACCATCCATAATATATAAATAAAAAGGAGTTTTTCACTAGTGAAAAACTCCTTTTTATTTATATACTCTTTATAGTGAGTTATTAGGGTGTTTAGGAAAAACGATAGAAGGTTTAAATATTTTTGCTTCTTCAAAATCCATTAAACCATAAGACATTATAATAACGACATCATTTACTTGAACTTTCCGAGCTGCTGCACCATTTAGACAGACATCTCCAGAACCTCTTCTACCCTTAATTATATATGTTTCAAAACGTTCTCCATTATTGTTATTGACAATAGAAACTTTCTCTCCTTCAATTAAATTGGCAGCTTCCATCAAATCTTCATCAATAGTAATACTACCAATATAATTTAAATTTGCATCAGTTACCCTAGCACAATGAATTTTAGATTTTAACCTTTCAATTAACATAATAGCATTTATTTTCTATAAGTTATATTATCTATTAGTCTAACATCTCCACAATATACAGTTATACAGCCAACAATATAATCGGAATCTTCCCAATTATTAACAGTCTGTAAATTCAATCCATCAACTATTTCAAAATATTCCAACTCTAATCCAGGTGTATTATTAATTATATCTACAACAAATTTATGAGTAGCACCTAAATCATTGGTTTTAGAAAAGTCTAAGCTATCAAAAAGAGCCTTAGAAATAGTTAAAGATGTGGTTCTTTGCTCTAGTGACAACCTCATATTTCTACTACTCAAAGCTAAATTATCAATCTCTCTAATGATTGGACAGCCAATAATAGTCAAGTTTGGGAATAAATGCTGAGCCATACGACGAATTATAGCTAATTGTTGAAAATCTTTTTCTCCAAAATAAGCATTATCAGGCTCAACATAAGAAAATAACTTGCTTACAACTTGACACACTCCATTGAAATGGCCTGGTCTATACTTACCCTCCATAACAGTATCTAACGGCGCATAATCAAATATTCTTGTATCTTTCTCTGGATACATTTCTTCAATAGAAGGTACAAACACGAAATCTACTCCATTTTTTTCTAGCAAATGAACATCTGATTCAAATGTTCTTGGATATGTATCCAAATCATCTAGATTATTAAATTGTGTTGGATTTACAAAAACACTTACAACAGATATATCATTATCTGAAACACACTTTTTAACTAGAGATTCATGACCTTTATGCAGAGCTCCCATTGTAGGGACAAGACCTATTTTTTTCCCCTCATTCTTACAATTTAAAAGGGTATGTTTTAGATCTTTTATGGTATTAATTATTTTCATAATTTACTGAAACATTACAAAGTTTCTTATTACTTTTTGTTGCAAAATAAACCAATTATTAGCAATAATAAAACATAAAACCTGAATATAACTTTTCGGAAAAAGATATCATCCTATATCAATTAATCGAAAGAACTTATTTTAATACTTAAAAATAACTAAAACGAGAGCCTATATGACATATAACTATGTGAAAATGGGAATTATAAAAAGACTCTATCTTTATTCCTATCTATTTTTTTCGTAACTTTGTAATATAACTGAGAACATTGTTAAAATGACTAAGGCAGAAAAAATTTTATTTATTACACAAGAAATTACCCCTTTCGTACCAGAAACTGAGATATCTAAAGTAGGTAGAGAATTACCTCAAGCTATCCAAGAAAAAGGTAGAGAGATACGAACATTTATGCCAAAATGGGGAACTATTAATGAACGAAGAAATCAACTTCATGAAGTGATCCGTCTTTCTGGTATGAATTTAATAATTAACGATACAGATCATCAACTTATCATAAAAGTAGCATCTATTCAACCTGCTCGTATGCAAGTTTACTTCATTGATAATGAGGAGTTTTTCAAAAAAAGAAAACTAACAAAAGATACAGAAGGTAAAGAGTATACAGATAATGATGCAAGAGCTATTTTCTATGCTAGAGGAGTGCTCGAAACCGTTAAGAAACTACGTTGGTGTCCTGATATTATACACTGCCAAGGATGGATGAGTGCATTAGCTCCTCTTTATGTTAAACACGTATTTAATGAAGAGCCATCATTTAGAGATTCAAAAATAGTAATTTCAATTTTTGAAGAAGACTTTAAAAATAATTTCGATGGAGACTTTAAGAAAAAGTTAATGTTGAAAGGTATCGATGAAGAAAGTTTAAAATCTCTTGGAGATGGGCCTGTTGATTATGTATCTTTGATGAAGTTTGCAATAGATAACTCAAATGGAATCATACAGCACAGTGAAGTTGTTAACGAAGACGTTATTAACTATGCTATAGAAACAGGAAAGCCTCTATTAAAATTCAATCCAGATGTAGAAGCTTTTGCTGAAGAATGTAATAAATTCTATGACAAAGTTTGGGAATCTGAAACCAAGTAAAATCAACTAATCAGATAAAGAATGAAAGTAAGATATATATGGGCTATTCTACTAGCCCTTTCTTTCACTAGTTGTGATGACAGTACTAAAAGTTTAGGATTAGAGATGTTTCCTGATACAGATCAGATACAAGTCACGTATAAGACTTATAAAGCATCGTCTAAATCTGTTAAATCAGGTCCTGTATTTGCTAAGTCCGACACTGTATATGTAGGTAAATATACAGACACACAATTTGGCGAATATGAAGCAAGCTTTTTAACACAACTTCATTGTCCCGATAGTCTAAGATTTCCTAAACAATACAATCAAGAAATTGAAGGAAAAGACAAAGGAATTATGGTAGGTGATACAACCTTGCTTACAGAAGTTATATTATACTATACTTCTTTTCTAGGTGATACTATAACACCTAGTAATATTAGTATATATAAACTAAAGGAGAATCTTAAAACAGATCACTATACAACAATAGATGTTGACAAGTTTTATAGCCCTGATAGTTTATTAGCAACAGCAACATATTCTGGAGTCAAACTTAATCAAGAGAATAATCAGAGACAAGGAAGTATTCGTTTCTTACTTGATAAAACTGTCGGAGAGCAAATTTTAAGATTAAATAGAGATCATCCCGATTATTTTAATTCAGATAAAGCTTTTGTTGATAATGTCTTTAAAGGAATTTATGCAAAGTGTACTAGTGGAACAGGGTCATTACTATTCATTAGCGATATTCATCTAAACGTTGTTTACAACGCACATTATGTTGATAGTTTAGGTGTTGCTTTAAAGAAAAAAAATGAAGATACCGACTCTATTTATCAAGCAGCTAAAACATTCAGTGCAACTAGAGAAATTGTTCAAGCAAATAATTTAATATCTGATGAGTCTATTATAGATAAATGCATCGAAGAGGAAGGACATACGTATGTCAAATCTCCAGCTGGAATTTTCACAGAAATATCTCTTCCGATAGAAAGTTTATTAAATGATGAAGAAATAAAAAATGACACCATTAATAATGTTAAATTAGTTCTTCAATCTTTTGTCAATAAACAAACAACAACATTCACAGTTAATCGACCTAAATATTTAGCCCTGATTAAGAAAAGTGAATACAAAGAATTCTTTGAGAAAAACAAAGTCTTTAATAATATAACATCTTTCTACTCTCAATTAGATCGCGAAGGTAAATACTCTTATAATAACTTAGAACGATTAATTATTAATCTGAAGCAAGAAAAAGAAGATGCTAAAAAGCAAGCTCAAGAAGAAGCTGGAAGCAATTGGGATCAAGATAAATGGGAAGCAGAGTGGAAGACTGACAATGAAGACTGGGGCAAAGTTTACCTCATCCCCGTACTACTTGATAGAAATGACCAAGGAAGTATCAGAGGAGTAAGTCATAATTTAAGGCCAGAGGTTGCTAAGATAAAAGGAGGTATCCTTGAGAAGAATGGTATTCCTTTAGATATGAAAGTATTATTTACGTCCTATGACCCTGAAATGAATTTAAAATAAAAAAGAACTCTATTATAATAAAAATGGATTTGATATAAATTATATCAAATCCATTTTTATTTCTATTCTATTGTTTCCTTCAGCAACTCAATAGAATTTAGCACATCACAAATAAAAAGATCAGTTGTAAATTAATATTTTACAACTGATCTAATATTCTTACTTCTTTTGAGCAAGCAATGTAATGCCTACTTTAAAAACTTATAATTATTATTTTTTAATACCTTGTTTAATAACAGTTGTTGTATTTCTTTTAGCTACTGCTTTGGTTTTAGCTTTAGACAACTTTCCAAACTTAACTTCCCATTTCGAAATTTCGTCATGTAACGAAGCTATCTCTTCTCCTTGATTTTTAATAGTTGTTACTAAAGCATTGAGTTCTTCAGTACCCATTTCCGAAGGATATAAAGCATCTACCCTACCTATAAAGTCTCCTAGTATATTCATATAGTTAGTAAATGCATCGTATGGAGAATCATAAATACCTCTATCAACTGCTAAACCTGTAGACTTAGTAGACATGTATCTAAAATTCTCACTAGCTTGTAAGTAGTCCCAAATCTGTTTTATCTGGTTGTCGTTACTCATTAATACTCTATCGGCTACACTATACAGCTTGCGTATCGCTTCTCTCTGCATTACATTACCCATCCAAGAGCTCGTATCTCTTTCTTCATCATTCCAAGATACAGGATATAATGAGGAAACTTTTGCAACAGGACTATAACGATTAGTAATCTCTGTAGGTGTAGCAAAAGATATACCTCTTTGCTCTGCTGCATTTGGAAGAGCTAACATAAAATCTAATATATTAGAATATAGAGGCTGAAAAACACCAATTGCTTTTAGATCCATAAATATATTAATTACCTCTTCTTCAGAAGGCATACTAGCAATCCAATCCATATACTTATCAGCATATAAAGGATATTCACTCCAAGAAGTGTTTGAAAATCGCAAGCTAATATCATCAGAGAGTTTAAAATCTCTTAACAACAACTTTAATTCAGGCCTACGCTCACTTGCATATAAAAAGTGAGGACTTTTCCATCCTAGTAAATGTTTAGCACCCTCAGATAACATAGCTTTATATCCCAAATCAGCAACTTGTTCAGCAATATCGTCAGAGTAAGTTAATCCCGAATTTCTAAAAACAGTAGGATACTTACCAAACAAATCTTTCATTTTTTGAGCTTGACGAGTAACTTCTTCTTTGAATGTCTCTTCATGTACTAAAGAAGACAACCCATGAGAATATGGTTCTGCTAAAAACTCACAACATCCAGTATCATTAATTGCTTGCAACAAATCTATGACAGACGGAGCATATAACTCTAATTGTTCCATAGCTACGCCCGATATAGAAAACGCTATTTTAAACTTATTATTGGAGTTTTTAATCATCTCCAATATTGTTTTTAACGCAGGTACATAAGACCGTTCTACAACATCACTAATAGAGGTTTCATTTGCAAAATCATCGAAATAGTAATGGTCTGAACCAATATCAAAAAATCTATATCGACGTAAATGTATCATATGATGTATCTCGAAATACAGACAAATAGTTTTCATAAGTTTTGTGTTTTAATAGTTAGCAAGGACTGATAAGTATTCATTTTTAAGTTTTTCTCCTACGTTTTCCCATCTTATTTGGTCAACTTCTTTTTTACCCTCTTCTTGAAGATATTTATAAAGTGCTGAGTTTTGACAAATACTATATATTGCATCTGCCAATGCTTGAATATCCCAGTAGTCAACTTTTATGCATTTATCTAAAATTTCTGCACACCCAGACTGCTTTGATATTATTGTTGGTACACTACACTGCATAGCTTCTAAAGGGGATATTCCAAAAGGCTCCGATACAGATGGCATAACATAAACATCACTAGCTTTCAAGACTTCATAAACTTCTTTTCCACGCATAAAGCCAGGGAAGTGAAATCTATCAGCTATCCCTTTTTGAGCCGCCATATAAATCATGTCGTTCATCATATCGCCACTACCAGCCATAACAAAACGAACATTTTTAAGTTTTTCTAAAACTAGTGAAGCAGCCTCAACAAAATACTCAGGTCCCTTTTGTAGCGTTATTCTACCCAAAAAAGTTACGATCTTATCGTTTTCAAATCTATGAGGTATGATATCTACTATTTCTTTAGATAATGGAGTTACTGCATTATGAAGAGTAGAGACCTTATGAGGAGGCTGATGATAATTATTAATTACAGTTTGTCGAGTCAGCTCACTTACACAAAATATATGATCTGCATAATCCATCCCATTTTTTTCCACTCCATATACAATAGGGTTTACCTTTCCTCTACTCCTGTCAAAATCAGTAGCATGGACATGAATTACAAGTGGTTTTCCTGATACCATTTTTGCATGAATACCAGCAGGATAAGTAACCCAATCATGGGAGTGAATAATATCAAACTGTTGTTGTCTAGCAACAACTCCAGCGACTATAGAGTAGTTGTTTATCTCTTCATGGATATTGTCAGGATATTTCCCAGAAAACTCAATACATCCTAAATCATTTGTATACAATGAACTAAAGTCTGCATAAATATGATCTCTCAAGTTGTAATATAACTGAGGATCCATGTTTTGACCTTGTCTATGTTGCACATATTCCCAATCTACATCTTTTCGAACCACTGGTGTATTACTCATCCCAATCAAATTAACAAAGCTGTGATCTTCATCACCATGTAATTTCGGTACGCAAAATGTTATATCAACATCTTCCTGCTTTGACAAGCCCTGAGTCATTCCATAACTAGCTGTGCCTAAACCTCCTAAAATATGAGGAGGAAATTCCCAGCCAAACATTAATACTTTCATAATTATTCCTCCCTATTTTAATCTAGATAATAACTTTCTAACATTTTTAGTACACGCAGAACTTCTCCAACACTCATAGCAAAAGATATTGTTCCTCGTCCTTTAAATGGAGGATTTCCATCATATAATTCAGATAAAGAAGCAATACAATTATTAGTCATTTCAGATTCAAGTCCTATAAGTTGGCGCTCTATAAAAGAAACGCCACCTCTTTTATGCAACTTTAAATATGCTTGACTATAAAAACCAATTAACCATGGCCAAACAGCACCTTGATGGTAAGCATAGGATCTTTCTGTTTGAGTTCCATCATATATAGGATTGTAACCTAAGCTCTTAGGACTTAAAGATCTTAATCCCTTAGGAGTCAATAACTCTTTAGTAATAATATCTACGATAGATTTTATCTGCTTTCTATCCAGTGGAGAAAAAGTTAATGCTGCTGCTAAAATCATATTAGGCCGCACACTTAAATCTTGAATATTTCCATCTACATAGTCATAAAGATAGCCATACTCATTAATAAATGTTTTAGGAAAAGAAACTTTCAAAGCCGAAATTAGTTCTCCAAAAATATGAGGAAGTTTCTCATTAGAATCTTCATACAGACTACTTACAAAAGATAGAGCGTTATACCACAAAGCATTAACTTCAACAATATAACCACTTCTAGGAGTTACAGGAAGCTCATCAACCACAGCATTCATCCAAGTTACAGGTTCTTTTTGACCAGTAGCATATAGTAATCCATTTGCATGAACAAACAGATTAGGGTGCTTTCCAGAATTTATAAAATCAAAAACATCTAAAGCATATTGACCATACTTCTTTTTACAAGTTGGAATTGAAACATAAGATGCATACTCCTGAATCGCCCAAATAGACCATAATAATGTATCCGCATCAGCCATATATTCCATTGGCTCTTTTTCTCCTCCACTTTGCATAAATTCATACACATGTTTCACAGCAGTATCCATTATTGGCTCGAACCAATCTTTACGATTAGCTGCCAATGTTAAACCTGGCAATGAAACAAATAGGTCCCTACCTCTTGGGATATTATACCATGGGTAACCGGCCACTAAAGAGACTTCATCCCCTTGTTTATTATAGAATTGATATGCTGAATTTAATAAGCAGTTTACAAAACTATCACGTGGAATTCTTCTTTCTTCTTCTTTTTGAAAAACATCAAGTAAGTTTTTCGTATCAACTCCACTAGTTCCTGCAGAAAAGACTACACTTTCTCCTTTTTTAAGAGGTATTTCAAAATACCCAGGCACATATAAATCCTCACTAGAATCGAAGCCTCTTTCATACTCTCTCCTATACTGTATATTTCTATACCAGTCTGGTTCAAAATTGAATGTAGTAGCATTAGAACTTAACTGCATATACAAATCTGGATACCCAGGATACAAACTTGTTCTTATACCATTTTGAACCTCTTCATAAGAACGGTTTAGCTGATCATTTTCATGTGTGCAAGTCGTTACCTTTCTAAAGGCTAAAAATGGCCTGAAACGCAGTGTTGTTTTAGAATGTGCATCTAATAATGTATATCGAATTAATATTCTATTTTCATGATGCACAAATATTTTTTCTTTTTTTAGAATAACTCCACCTACTCTATAATATGTAGCAGGAATATTATCGCAAGAAAACTCTCTAATATACTTATGACCATTAGGACTAAAATGTTGGCCACCATATTCATGAAGAGCCAAATTAAATTCGGCCCCGTGCTGTATAACCGTTTCGTCTAAAGACGAAAGAAGAACATGATTTTCATCTCCTAGTTCAGGGATAGGTACTACAAGTAATCCATGATATTTTCTTGTATTACAATTCAAAATCGTCGTGCAGTGGTAAGCACCAGATTTGTTAGTATGTAATATCTCTCTTGGCAATGACTCTTCGAGATTAGTCATTGAGGTTTTATCAAACTGTAAATAAATCATACCTTAAGAATTAACAAGTTAGTTTGTGTGTTTCATTAATTTAAACATATAGCTTAGTGTCTGTAAGGTACATATTTTTTATTTAAAAGATGTAATTTACAATCCTATTTTTTATACTAATCCACATCTGTTTTATTAGTTATTTAAATAGAAATTTACCCTCTTAAAACACTTCTGATTAATGTTTAATTATATATATATCCTGATTTAAAATCTACATCAATTTTAGTCTATATTTGTCACATAAACAAAATAATATATAAATAAATATTAATTAATATTCTTTTTTGATATAAATCAACAATAAAACATTGATAATAAAAGAATTATATAACCATATTAACAAAGTACAGCATACCAGATAACATTAGAAATACTAAATAATTAACTATATTTGATAAAACATCATAAGAACCCTTTATTAAAATTCACTATGACCTCTTATATAAAATTCCTGCAACTTCCTCTGTTCCAAGGTTTAAATAAAAAGAGCCTTACAGAGTTTATTGAAAAAATAAAGTTTAATTTTAAAACTTATTACAGTTCAGAAATAATTGCTCAGCAGGGTACACCTTGCCAAAAGCTAATATTTATATTAGATGGATTAGTCACTAAATCATCAGCTAGCCCAGAAAACTTATTCAACATAGAGGAGATTATTAACTCTCAAAATATAATTGAAATAACGTCTCTTTTTGGACTTTGCACAAATTACAACTCTACTTATATTGCAAAAACAGATGTTAATGTTCTAATTATTGACAAAAACTATCTTTTAGACTATTTACTAGAAGATAAAATCTTCAAATTAAACTTTCTCAACATACTAAGTAGTAAAGTACACCAGCAGTATAATGCGATATGGAATAAAATGGATGACAATTCATTACTCAATGCATTTAAAAAGTTCATACTACTACATTGTGAATATCTAGACTCTCCCATTACACTAAGAATTTCTATGCCAGACTTAGCATTTTTATTAAGAGACACTAGACTGAATGTATCTAAAATGCTTAATCAACTTAATAAAAATAAAATAATAGAACTAAAAAGAATGACTATTAATATCATTCAACCACAACGTTTATTAAACACACCATCCTAAATAATAAAGGTCCGTACTGTTCAGCAGTACGGACCTTTATCATATATAAATTATTACTATTTTATAATTTTATTGTTTGTGATTTGATGGTTTACAACTCTTTCAAATTTAAACAACTCGTTATTCCAATGGAAAGGCTTAAAGTCTTCATTCTTTACAATAGTATTATTCTTAATTACCAAGCCATCTACAGACTTTGCATATACAATTGGTTCATCAAAAGTTATAAAAGTATTATCCTCAATTATAATCGCATCCTTAGCTCCACCATGAAAGTACTTTTCTTGATCTTTTAAGTTGGGTATTTCTGGATAAATCGAAATTATTGCATTTGTGAACTGAAATAAACTGGTTAAGGAATTTATAAAAAGGTTGTTTTTAATAACCACATTTCTACAAGCTCCTGTCTCATACCACCCATTACAATCTCCACATAGTAAAATAGCACTTCCAGATGTATGATCAAATATGTTATTCTCCACAAGAACAGGTTGTGGTGTACTAAACAGTGCACCTCTAGCTCTATTATTGCGAATTAAATTTTCTTTAAAAACAACTTTAGGAGTCCATGTTAAATTTTCAATGCCATAGGCATTATTATCCAAATCAAACTCCACATTACTTTTCAACTCAATTAAATACTGTTTAGCACCTTCTACAGTCTCTTTATCATAAGGTTTTATAGAAACCACTTTATTATTCTTACCCACATATTCCATTGTGTTAGACTTAACAAAAGTAACATTATCCCCTACTCTACCCCACTCAAAACCATAAGCTTGCGGATGCATGTACTGCCCTACAATAGTTTTAGAATCAATCTGTTTTATTACTTTTAAATAAGTTCCATGCACATTTATTGCATCATCCATCATCCCTTCGTAATAACCATTTATAGAAATCAAGTTACCTTTACAGCTAGAGAAATGAGTTGCATCTGCTTGTGTAGTAAAATAACGAGGATCATCAGCCCCCTTTAATCTTACAGAGAAACCATCTAATTCAATATTTTCGCAAAGCTGAGCTAACAACCCCATACCTTGAGCATAATGAACTATCACATTATTCAACTTAGTATTAATATTATTATCTAAAAAAATTCCAGGAGTAGGTCTATAATAATTTCGTAATGCTACAATAGTACCCTCTTTCAAACGATAATCTTTCCACTTAGGCGCATAGTATGTATCAGCTCTTAATTGTAAACTATTATCTAAATTTACATTCAAATCACTAGTCTTATATAAGATATGTCTACTCCCCTTTTCAAAAGCAATTCCTGTATATACCTGTTGTGACCAATTTAAACCATAAGGTTGGAATTGACCTTTTTCTGAAATACGACCTTGCACCCAAGGCTCTGCTCTAAAGACAATACCATCCTCTCCTCGATTCTCCATCACTTCAACTTGAGCTATATGAGGATTTTTAAAATCGATACTAAAATCCTTTAAGGTTACAGCTTTACTATTTTGAAGTACTATCGGTAACATTGTACCATCAAAAACAAATTCTGCACCTCTACCATCTATAGTTAAATTAGTCCAACCATCTAAAAATAAGCCTATATTTTTAGGGTTCACTTGATCATGATTTGATATGAATAACTCTTTGGATACACTACCTTCTTCCGATAATAAATAAGTCCCTTTATCAAATATGATTTGAACATGATCTTTAGATTTTACTTTCGATTTTATAGAACGTAAAGCATTATCAATACTCTTTGATAAATTTAGACTTGAGTTTGGAGTTACACCAAAATCAGACATTAAAAATGTAACATTATCTGCCTTTATGCTTGTCAGAAATAGCAATAAAACAGCAATAGAGCTGAATGTTTTTTTAAACATAGTTTTTTAATAAAATATTAACGTGATTACCAAAGCTACTAATTTAAATAAGTTTAGTAATTATTCCTTTAGATTTATTAGCAATTTGAAATAATGTGATCTATTAATTACATACAATATAAACCTTTTGATTACCTTTGCCCTTTAAGGTAAAAAACACTCAAGTTTACTAAATGATAGAAAAGATAATTGCACTTGAATCTGTTGATCCTGTTCTATTTTATGGGGTTAACAATAGTAATATTCAACTCTTAAAATCTCTCTTTCCTAAAATTCGAATCGTAGCCCGTGGCAATATCCTTAAGGTATTGGGCGATGAAGAAGAAATGTGTGCCTTTGAAGAAGCTGTACTTGCAATAGAAAAATACTGCGTCACCTATAATACCATTTCAGAAGAAGCTATCATAGAACTAGCCAAAGGAAACAGACCTACCACAAAAAGGAATAATGATGTAATAGTATATAACGTTTCCGGAAAACCCATAACTCCTAGAAGCGCAAATCAAGAGAAGCTAGTAAAAGGCTTTGATAAAAATGATATGGTTTTTGCTATAGGACCTGCAGGTTCTGGTAAAACATACCTAGCTATTGCCTTGGCTGTAAAAGCTCTCAAGAATAAAGAAATAAAAAAAATCATACTAAGTAGACCTGCAGTAGAAGCTGGTGAAAAACTAGGCTTTCTACCTGGAGATATGAAGGAGAAGATAGACCCCTATCTTCAACCTCTATACGATGCTCTACAAGACATGATTCCTCCAGCTAAACTTAAAGAGTATATGGAGCTTAACATCATACAAATAGCTCCACTTGCATTTATGAGAGGACGAACTTTAAATGATGCAGTAGTAATATTAGATGAAGCTCAAAATACTACAACTCAACAAATAAAGATGTTTTTAACCCGTATGGGTATGAATACCAAAATGATTATCACTGGAGATATGACTCAAATAGACTTACCAAGATCTCAAAAATCAGGACTTGTTCAAGCTCTTAATATTCTTAGCAAAGTAAAGGGTATTAGTATAGTTGAGTTAGGTAAAAAAGACATTGTTCGCCACAAGTTAGTAGAGAGAATTGTTGAAGCTTACGATATTTTTGACTCTGAACAACGAAAGAGTAAATCAACACAAAAAGACACTGATAAGATAGTTAAACAGCAACAAGATTAAACATATTGTAATCATTTCTAAAACAAACAAAATGAACAAAGCATTAGTTAGAACAGATTTCGAATTTCCTGGACAAAAAAATGTATACCATGGAAAAGTACGCGATGTGTATAACATCAATGATGACCTAATAGTAATGGTAGCAACCGATAGAATATCTGCATTCGATGTTGTACTTCCTAAAGGAATACCTTTTAAGGGTCAAGTTCTGAACCAGATTGCAGCACAGTTTTTAGACGCAACTAAAGATATTGTGCCTAACTGGAAGATATCTACACCTGATCCAATGGTAACTATTGGTCACAGATGTGAAGGGTTTAAAGTTGAAATGATTATTAGAGGATACCTTACAGGCAGTGCATGGAGAGAGTATAAAAATGGTGCAAGAACACTATGTGGTGTACAACTACCTGAAGGAATGAAAGAGAATCAACAGTTCGAAAAGCCAATAATAACCCCTACAACAAAAGCTGATGAAGGACATGATGAAAATATTTCGAAAGATGAGATTATCAAACAAGGCCTAGTTAGCCAAGATGATTATGAATTATTAGAAAAATACACTTATGCTCTCTTTGAAAAAGGGTCTAAAATGGCACAAGAAAAAGGCTTAATTCTTGTAGATACTAAATATGAATTCGGGAAAAAAGGTGATAAAATATACTTAATTGATGAAATTCACACACCTGATTCTTCAAGATATTTTTACGCAAACAGCTATCTTGAAAACTTTGAAAAAGGGTTGCCTCAAAAACAGCTATCAAAAGAGTTTGTTCGTCAATGGCTTATAGAACACAACTTCATGGGTGAACCTGGGCAAGTTGTTCCCGAAATGACAGAAGAATATGTTAACTCTGTATCAGATAGATATATTGAACTTTACGAACAAATTGTTGGCAAAAAGTTCATAAAAGCAGATACTACAAACTTATCAAAAAGAATAGAAGAGAATGTTTCTCTTTTCTTGAAAAGCTGTAAGTAATAGATGAAATATAAACAAGAAGAAATAAAACCATATAATAAGCAGGGAGAAAAAGCCGAACAAGTTGAAAACATGTTTGACAATATAGCCCCTGCTTACGATAAATTAAACCATATATTATCTTTCCATATTGATAAGCTGTGGCGTCGAAAAGCAATGAAATGGCTACGCCAATACAATCCTCAGATTATTATGGACGTTGCTTCTGGTACTGGAGATTTTGCAATAACTGCAAACAAGTATCTTAGACCCCAAAAAATTGTTGCTACAGATATATCAACAGGTATGATGCGTGTTGGTGCAGATAAAGTTAAAAAGCTTAATCTACAAGACACAATAACTTTTGAAAAAGAAGACTGCCTTAATCTAACGTATAAAAACAATACGTACGATGCAGTTACAGCAGCTTTTGGCATAAGAAACTTTCAAGATTTAGAAAAAGGCTTATGCGAAATGTATAGAGTGTTAAAACCAGGAGGAAAACTTGCAATACTTGAGTTAACAACTCCCGTACATTTTCCTATGAAGCAGTTGTTTAAATTTTATTCTACGGTTATTATACCTTTACTTGGAAAAATCGTATCTAAAGACATAAATGCATACGAATATTTACCATCTACCATTCAAGCTTTCCCACAGGGAGAAGTAATGATGAAGATATTTGAGAACATAGGATTTAGCGAGTACAAATTTAAAAGACTAACTTTTGGAGTTTGTACATTATATATGGCGACAAAATAATAATTTAAAATGATTGATACTTTTGGTCTTGTTGGATATCCATTAGGACACTCATTCTCGCAAGTGTTTTTTACGAAAAAATTTAAACAAGAAAAAATCAGTGCACAATACTTAAACTTCGAGATAGATAACATCAATAAGTTGTTACCTATCTTAAGTGATAGTAGTATAAAAGGATTTAACGTTACTATTCCTTATAAAGAGACTGTGATACCTTATCTAGACTCCATATCAAAAGAAGCTCAGCTTATTGGAGCTGTTAATGTCGTTAAAGTAAGTCAGGAAAATGGAAAAGCCACTTTAAAAGGTTATAATTCTGATATTTATGGCTTTACTGAATCTATACGCCCCTTGTTAGAATCTCATCATAAAAAAGCACTTATATTAGGCACTGGTGGAGCCTCTAAAGCTATAAAATTTGGATTAGAGAAACTTGGATTACAAACTCTAAATGTATCTAGATCTTTAAAACAGGGAGCTATATTTTATTCTGATATTAATCAAGAGATATTAACACAATACACAGTTATTATTAATTGCACTCCACTAGGCACCTATCCTAATACAGAACAATATCCAGATATACCTTATGAATACATAAACTCGTCTCACCTCCTTTACGATTTAGTTTACAACCCAGAAGTAACTACATTTCTAAAAAAAGGGGTTAAACAAGGAGCTACAATAAAAAACGGACTTGAAATGTTACAACTTCAAGCAATTAAAGCATGGGATATATGGCAAGAATAATTAAAAAAAGTATTCTCATTACCTTTACTATACTAGTTGTAGTATTAATAAGTATTGGCTACTACATGATAGACTACTCTTTAAAGCCTAATCATAGAGGTAAAAATATTGAAGAGTCTTTTAGTGAAATGTTTTATAAATACCCTTTTGTTGAAAACTGGGTAGATAGTCTTCAAAGTATAGAAGCTCTTAAAGACACTTTTATTACAAATGCTAATGGCGTACGTTTACACGGTTACTATGTAGAGTCATCTATAAAAACCAACAAAACTGCTCTGATTATACACGGTTACACGGATAATGCTATACGCATGTTTATGATTGGATATCTATATAATCGAGATTTAAATTATAATATAGTTATTCCTGATTTACAATTTCATGGACTTAGCGAAGGAAATGCCATTCAGATGGGATGGAAAGATAGGCTTGATGTTTTAGAGTGGGCCAATGTTGCTTTAAATAAGTTTGGAACCGAAAGCTCGATTGTTGTTCATGGCATATCTATGGGTGCAGCTACTACTATGATGCTGTCTGGAACAGAACAACTACAGCAAATTAAATGTTATGTAGAGGATTGTGGCTACACAAGTGTATGGGATGAGTTTTCTCAAGAGCTAAATGTACGTTTCGGATTACCAGAATTCCCTATCATGCATGTATCAAGTTTAATGTCTAATGCGCTTTTAGGCTGGAGTTTTAAAGAGGCATCGGCTCTAGAGTCTATAAAGAGATGTAATAAACCCATGTTATTCATCCATGGAGATCAAGATACCTTTGTACCTACTTGGATGGTTTATGACTTATACAAAGCTAAACCTCAACCTAAGAAACTCTGGATTGTAGAGGGTGCAGAACATGCTGTATCATATCTTGAAAACAAAGAAGAATATACCAAATACGTAGCCAATTTTATAGAACAATACATGAATTAAATTTATGCAAAACTTTAAAAATAGACTGCTCATATTGATAGCATGCTTCCTTTGGGGATCGGCTTTCGCTGGTGCTAAAATTGGATTTGAATATACTACACCTATACATTTATCAGGCTTACGCTTTACATTAGCTGGAGTTCTTCTGATTCCACTTCTTATTTATCAAAAAGTAGACTGGAGGGCTAATCTAAAAGAGTGGAAGTATATGCTCAAATTTGGTTTTATTCAAACATTTCTACAATATGGTCTATTCTTTGTCGGTTTAAATATGGTTCCTGCCAGCTTATCTGCAATAATAATTGGAGGAGGACCTCTCTTTATAGCCATTATGGCTCATTTCACGCTACCAGATGATAAGCTTAACAAGCGTAAAATTACAGCAATTCTTTTAGGTATCACAGGAATACTCTTTGTCAGTCTAAATAAAGACAGCAACGTAGCGAGTTATAACTCTGTATTTTACTTAGGAATAATAATTCTTATAGCCAGTAACCTTGTAGGTTCATCTACAAACATTATAGTAGCTAAAAACAGAAGCAGAGTAAACCCGATTTTTTTAACTTCCTTTGCCAACTTTACTGGAGGCATAGGATTGTATATTTTATCTATTTTCACAGAAGATTGGTATATAAAAGAATATACTCCCGAATTCTATATAGCCCTTATATGGCTGGCCATTATACCAGCAGGAGCATTTTCAATCTGGTATACTTTATTAAAGAAACCTGAAATAAAAGTTTCAGAATTAAATATATGGAAATTCTTAACACCAGTATCTGGTGTAATACTTAGTTGGATTTTACTACCCAACGAACATCCAACTTGGACGTCTTGTATCGGAATTATAGTGATTTCAACAGCACTAATAACGTTACAATGGCCTCCAAAGAAAAAATAATATTATTTTAGTCTTCTAAAACTGACAATACATGAGAGTTAAATATTTTATTACCTATAGTTTTATCACCCTACTTGTAACCTTACTTAGTATAACTCATACTAAGGCACAAAATTCATATACAATAAAGAGTGTACCCAATGTACACATACAAGATAAAACTAGATACTTATCTGATCCAGATCAATTTATAGATGCTAACACAACTAGATTGATTAATCAAAAACTTGTTACACTAGAGCACAAAACGGGTGCTGAGATAGTGGCAATCGTACTTCCTTCAATAGGTGAAGAAGACTGTTTTACTTTTGCTTACAATTTATTCACTCATTGGGGAATTGGAAAGTCAAAAGCCGACAATGGATTATTAATTCTTCTAGTTGTAGACCAAAGATGCGTACAGTTTATCACAGGGTATGGGCTAGAAGGAATACTTCCTGACTATACTTGTAAACAAATACAAGTACAAAACATGGTGCCTTATCTAAAGAAACAAAATTGGTCTGAAGGTATGCTAGCTGGAGTTAATGAAGTTTATAACATTCTGTATGAAGCAATGGATGATGGAGTAATTACTAAACCGACTCAAAATAAACCCAACAACTCAAACTTGATAGTATTTATTCTAGTGGCTGGCGGTATTACATTTATCCTCATGATAGTTGCAGGAGTACTAATCCTATCTAATCAAAGGAAGTGCCCTAAGTGCAAAAAGAAAACACTGCAACGCACTAATAGTAAAGTCATAGAAGATAATATGCGTTATAGAGTTATTGAAAATATATTTACCTGCACCAATTGTGGACATATTGTAAAGAGAGTTGAAAAACAATATAAAGCTAACAACAACAATAGAGGTGGTGGAGCTGGAGGACCTGTTATTTTTGGCCCTATGGGCGGAGGTCGTCGAGGCGGTGGAGGCTTCGGTGGAGGAAGTTTTGGTGGAGGCCGATCTGGAGGTGGAGGCGCTGGCACACGTTTCTAGTAGAGAAAAATTAATTAATAAAAATAGATATGAAAAAAAGTACAATTATTACACTAATAGTAGTTGCTGTATTAGCAATATGGGGAGTATCCGGCTATAATAGCTTAGTTAATCTAGATGAAACTGTCGAAAACAATTGGGCACAAGTCGAGACCCAATACCAAAGAAGACTAGATTTAATACCAAATCTTGTTAATACAGTTAAAGGATATGCTAGCCACGAAAAAAGCACTTTAGAAGGAGTTATTGCAGCTCGTAGTAAAGCAACGCAAATTACTATTGATCCTAAAAACATAACGCCAGAAAAAATGGCTGAGTATCAAAAAGCTCAAGGAGATGTATCATCGGCGTTAGGAAAATTATTAGCTATCCGAGAAAACTATCCAGACCTAAAAGCTAATGAGCAATTTATAGGTTTACAAGCTCAGCTAGAAGGTACAGAAAACAGAATTGCTGTAGCGAGGAAAAACTTTAATGACGTAACTAAAGATTATAATAAGTCTATAAGAAAATTCCCTAAAAATATTTTAGCTGGAATATTCGGATTCGACAAAAAAGCGTACTTCCAGGCTGATGAAGCTGCTAGCTCAGCACCTAAAGTAGAGTTCTAAAACTTAAATGCATTCACTAACTCCTTGTGAATGCATTTGTTTTTAAAAACATACCATTCAGTCTCATTGCCTGAATACAAAAAAAGGAGTATTTTTGTAAAGTCTAGTATTAATCTCTTATAATAAATATTTCTCATGGACAACCAACGTTATATGTTGAGAGGCGTTAGTGCAGCAAAAGAAGATGTACATAACGCAATTAAAAATATCGATAAAGGTTTATATCCTTCTGCTTTTTGTAAAATTATTCCTGACATACTTGGAGGAGACGAAGAGTTTTGCAATATTATGCATGCAGATGGTGCAGGTACAAAATCATCTCTGGCTTATGCATACTGGAAAGAAACAGGAGACATATCTGTTTGGAAAGGAATTGCACAAGATGCCTTAATTATGAATATAGATGACCTCCTATGTGTTGGAGCTACAGATAATATTCTAGTTTCATCAACTATAGGTAGAAATAAACTATTAGTTCCTGGAGAAGTTATAGCAGCAATTATTAATGGAACTGAAGATATCCTTGAAGAGCTACGTGCAATGGGAATCGGTGTATACGCTACTGGTGGAGAGACTGCTGATGTAGGCGACCTTGTTAGAACTATCATTGTAGATAGTACAGTTACATGTCGTATGAAACGATCTGACGTAATTGATAATGGCAACATACAAGATGGAGACGTTATAGTAGGATTGTCATCATCAGGGCAAGCAACCTACGAAAAAGAATACAATGGAGGAATGGGTAGTAATGGACTTACCTCTGCAAGACACGATGTTTTCTCAAGATACCTTGCAGAAAACTATCCTGAAACTTATGATGGTGCCGTGCCTGCAAGCTTAGTATATTCTGGTAGCTTACTACTCACTGATAAAGTTAAAGATGCACCTATTAATGCAGGTAAACTCGTATTATCACCAACCAGAACATACGCACCTGTTGTCAAAAAGATACTAGACAAGCTAAGAAGTAAAATACATGGAATGGTTCACTGCACTGGTGGAGCACAAACTAAAATTTTACACTTCCTACCCGATAATTTAAAAGTTACAAAAGATAATTTATTCAAGTTACCCCCACTATTTAGAGTTATACAAGAAGAGAGTAAAACTGATTGGGCAGAAATGTATAAAGTATTTAACATGGGTCATAGAATGGAATTTTATGTACCAAAAGAAATTGCTAACGACATTATAGAAATATCAAAATCATTTAACATAGACGCACAAATTATAGGATATGTTGAAAAAAGCTCTCAAAAATCGTTAACTATAAAAAGTGAATTTGGTACATTCAACTATTATTAATATATGGCAGATAATAACATATTAGATAAATTAAATGACTTAGTTGCTCGCTTCGAAGAGGTCTCTGTTTTAATAACAGACCCTTCGGTGATAGCTGATCAGAGTAGATTCGTAAAACTCACAAAAGAGTATAAAGAACTAAGCGACTTAATGGATGCTAGAAAAGAGTATATGGATACGATTAATGGCATTGAAGAAGCTAAAGATATTTTAAAAAACGAGTCCGACCCAGAGATGAAGGAAATGGCTCGTGAAGAGCTAGAAGAGTGCGAAAGTAAAGCTCCTGAGTTAGAAGAGAAAATAAAACTACTACTAATACCTAAAGACCCTCAAGATGAAAGAAATGCAATTATTGAGGTTAGAGCTGGTACAGGTGGAGATGAAGCGGCTCTATTTGTAGAAGATGTTTTCAGAATGTATAGTAAATTCTGCGAAGATAAAGGCTGGACTGTAGAGGTTAATAACTCTAATGAAGGAACTGCTGGAGGATACAAAGAAATAGTATTTTCTGTTATTGGAGAAGGTGTTTTTGGCATAATGAAATATGAATCTGGAGTGCACCGTGTACAACGAGTACCAGAAACAGAATCTCAAGGAAGAGTACATACATCTGCTATAACAGTTGCTGTATTGCCAGAAGTAGAAGAAGTTGATATTGTTATTAATACTGCCGATTTAGAATACCAAACTGCACGCTCTGGTGGAGCAGGAGGACAGCACGTAAATAAAGTTGAAACAAAAGTACAGTTAACACACAAACCAACAGGTATTGTAATTACTTGTCAAGAAGGTAGATCTCAGCACTCAAATAGAGAAAAAGCTTTGCAAATTTTAAGAGCGAAACTTTATGAGATTGAAGCAGAGAAAAAACATAAAGAGAGATCTGAACAACGTAAGTCTTTAGTATCTACTGGAGATAGATCTGCTAAAATTAGAACATACAACTATCCTCAAGGACGTATTACAGACCACCGAATTAATTATACTATATACAACCTTCAAGCTTTTATGGATGGGGATATACAAGAATGTATAGACCAATTAATTGTTGCCGAAAATGCTGAAAGGATGAAAGAAACTGAACTATAAAATGAATAAGCAAGAATTATTTGAACAGATAAAGAAAAAACAATCTTTTCTTTGTGTCGGACTTGATAGCGATCCTAAAAAAATTCCTTCACATTTATTGGAAGAAGAAGACCCTGTTTTTGCTTTTAACAAAGAAATTATTGATGCTACTGCCGACTTATGTGTAGCATACAAACCCAATACAGCCTTTTATGAATCAAGAGGTGTAAAAGGATGGTTATCTTTAGCTAAGACTGTACAATATATAAAAACACACTATCCTGAACAGTTTATCATTGCAGATGCCAAACGTGGTGATATTGGAAATACTTCTGCTATGTATGCAAAAACTTTTCTTGAAGAGTTAGATGTAGATGCAGTTACAGTAGCACCATATATGGGAGAAGATAGTGTAACCCCTTTTCTGGAGTTTAACAATAAATGGGTTATATTATTAGCACTTACTAGTAATAAAGGATCGCTAGATTTTCAACTTACAGAAGATAAAAATGGTACTAAATTATTCGAGAAAGTTCTAAAAACATCTCAAAAATGGGCAACACTTGATAATATGATGTACGTTGTTGGTGCAACACAAGGAGAAGCTTTTACTACCATACGAAAACACGTACCAAATCACTTTTTATTAGTACCAGGAGTAGGTGCACAAGGAGGCTCGTTACAAGAAGTTTGTAAATATGGTATGAACAGTCAGTGCGGCTTACTTGTTAATTCTTCTAGAGGAATTATTTATGCTGATAAAACAATTAATTTCGCCTCTTTTGCTAGAAAAGAAGCAGAAAAATTACAGCAACAAATGGCAGTAGAACTAGAACGAATTAAATAATAACTAAGTTATGCACCAAGAAAACAAACTTATTAATGACCCTTTATTTGGTTTTATAGAGATCCCATCTGGGTTGTTATATTCAATAGTAAACCACCCATACTTGCAAAGACTAAACAGAATAAAGCAATTAGGGTTGTCTGCTGTTGCATTTCCTGGTGCACAACACACTAGATTTCAACACTCATTAGGTGCCTTTTTTTTAATGACGCAAGCCATAGAGCAGCTCAAAAGAAAAGGGCATTTTATTTTTGATAGTGAAGCTGAAGCTACAAAAGCTGCTATTTTACTACACGATATAGGACATGGTCCTTTTTCTCACGTTTTGGAACATACGCTTATTCCTGACATTAGCCATGAAGAAATTTCGTTAATGCTAGTAGAGCGTATGAATAAAGAGCTTAATGGTGCACTTAATTATGTTATACAAATATTTAAAGATGAGCACCCTAAAAAGTTTCTACACCAACTAGTAAGTGGGCAAATTGACATGGATAGATTAGATTATTTACGAAGAGATAGTTTCTTTACTGGTGTCAGAGAAGGTAACATTGGATCTGAACGTATTATTAAGATGTTGGATGTCAAAGATGACAAACTTGTTATAGATGAAAAAGGTATATACTCTATCGAAAATTTTCTAATTGCTAGACGTCTTATGTATTGGCAAGTTTACCTACATAAAACATCTATTGCTAGTGAAAGAATGCTTGTCAGTGTTCTATTACGAGCTAAATACTTAAGACAACAAGGAGATAATTTATATACAGCTCCTGCACTTGATTTCTTTATCAAGCAAAATATAGAAAAAGAACAATTACTAACAGATAGTAATGTACTAAATCAGTTTGTATTATTAGATGATACTGACATATGGAGTGCATTAAAAGTATGGATGAACCATCCAGACAAAGTTCTTTCATTTCTAAGTACAGGACTAATAAACAGAAGGCTATTTAAAATTGAAATATCACAAGAAGCCTTTGATATAGAACATATTAATAACATTAAAATAAAAATAAAAAAAGCATTTAATATATCAGAAAAAGAAGCAGACTATTTAATATCTACAGGAACTATAGAGAATAAAACCTACAATCCATATAATGATACTATAAACTTGTTACAAACAGATGGTAACGTTAAAAACATATCAGAAGTATCTGATATTCTGAACCTTTCAGCTCTTACACAAAAGAGTAAAAAGTTTTATTTGTGTTACTACCGAATAGACTAACATCTATAATATCTTAACAATTATAAGGAAATAAGAAAAAAATGTCCGTTATTTGCGAGATATATTATAAAGTAGGGCTAACCCTATTATAAACAAGAAATAGAAATTATGGAATTTACAGCAAAGCAAATTGCGTCATACATACAAGGTACAATTGTTGGTGACGAAAACGCAACTGTTCATACATTTGCCAAAATAGAGGAAGGTGTTCCAGGTGCAATATCTTTCTTATCAAACCCCAAATACAACCACTATATATATACTACACTATCAAGCATCGTATTAGTTAATAAGGATTTCGAACCAGAAAAACCAATACAAACAACATTAATAAAAGTTGATAATGCATACGATAGTTTAGCAAAACTTCTTTCTCTATACGAAGCTAGTAAACCAAAGAAATGTGGTGTCGATCCACTAGCATCTATTGCTTCTACAGCTACAATTGGAGAGAACGTTTACATAGCTCCTTATGCTGTTATTGGAGAAAATGCTAAAATTGGAAACAACACAGCAATATATCCACACAGCTATGTCGGAGACAATGCTAGTGTTGGAAATGACTGCATTATTTACTCTAATGTTAGTATCTACCACGACTGTCGTGTAGGAAACCAATGTATATTACATTCTGGTGTTGTTATTGGTGCAGATGGATTTGGCTTTGCGCCAACAGCAGAGGGCTTTGAAAAAATTCCACAAATCGGTATTACTATCTTAGAAGATAAAGTAGAGGTAGGTGCAAACACTTGCATAGACCGTGCAACCATGGGAGCAACTATTATTCATTCGGGTGTTAAGTTAGATAACTTAATTCAAATTGCACACAATGACGAAATAGGCTCACACACAGTAATGGCTGCTCAAGCAGGTATAGCTGGCTCTACAAAAGTAGGACAATGGTGTATGTTTGGTGGACAAGTAGGTATAGCAGGACATGCTAAAATTGGAGATAAAGTAAGTATCGGTGCACAATCAGGAGTTCCTGGAAATGTAAAATCTGGTAGCCAAATTATGGGTTCTCCAACTATGGACGTTAAGAAATACTTTAAAAGCTCTGCTGTAATTCGTAGATTACCAGACATGTATTCTGAACTGAACAGCCTACGCCAAGAATTAAATGAACTTAAAGGAAAATTAAAATAAAAGACCAATGCATAAACAAAAGACATTAAAAGAAAGCTTTTCGCTGAGTGGAAAAGGTCTTCATACAGGTTTAGAGTTAACAGTAACTTTTAACCCTGCTCCTGATAATCATGGATATAAAATCCAACGCGTTGACTTAAAAGATCAACCTATTATAGATGCTGTAGCCGATTTAGTTTCTGAAACTACACGTGGTACAGTACTTGAAAAAGATAATATTAAAGTCAGTACCATTGAACATGGTATGGCTGCACTATATGCGCTAGGTATTGACAACTGTCTTATACAAGTTAATGGACCAGAGTTCCCTATTCTAGATGGTAGTTCAAAATACTATGTTGAGGGTATTGAAAGAGTTGGTACTGTAGAGCAAAGTGCTGTAAAAGACTTCTATATAATAAAATCTAAGATTGAATTTAAAGACGAAAAAACAGGATCTTCAATCATTGTTTTACCTGATGATGAATTCAGTCTTAATGTTCTAATTTCTTATGATTCAGAAATCTTACCAAATCAATATGCTACACTAGAGCACATGTCAGAATTTGGAAAAGAGGTTGCAGAAGCAAGAACTTTCGTTTTTGTAAGAGAAATTGAACCACTTCTTAAAGCTGGCCTAATTAAAGGTGGTGATTTAGATAATGCAATTGTTATCTATGAAAAGAAAATGAGTCAAGATGATTTCAATAAATTAGCTGATGTAATGAAAGTTCCTTACATGAATGCTGATCAACTTGGCTACATAAACCACAAACCACTAGTTTGGGCTAACGAGTGTGCAAGACATAAACTTCTAGACGTTATTGGTGATTTAGCTCTTATAGGAAAACCTATTAAAGGCAGAATCATAGCTACAAGACCAGGGCATACTGTAAATAACAAGTTTGCTCGTCTTATGCGTAAGCAAATTCGCCTAAATGAAATTCAAGCTCCGATTTACAATCCAAGTAAAGAGCCAATCATGGATGTTAATCGAGTAAGAGATTTATTACCTCATCGTTACCCTTTCCAATTAGTTGATAAGGTTACAGAAATTGGTGCTAATTATATTGTAGGAGTAAAGAATATTACTTCTAATGAACCATTCTTCCAAGGACACTTCCCTGAAGAACCTATTATGCCTGGTGTACTACAAATAGAAGCTATGGCGCAGGTAGGTGGTCTTCTTGTTCTTAATTCAATTGATGAGCCTGAGAAATATTCAACTTATTTTTTAAAAATAGACAAAGTAAAATTCCGTCAAAAAGTTGTTCCTGGAGATACTGTCCTATTTAAAGTAGAACTAATGGCTCCTATACGTAGAGGAGTATCTACTATGAAGGGATATGCTTTTGTCGGAGAGAAAATTGTGTGTGAAGCCGAATTCATGGCTCAAATAGTAAAGAATAAATAATATTCATATATGATAAGTCCACTAGCATACATACATCCTGAAGCAAAAATAGGTCAAAACACTGAAATTGCTCCTTTTGTATATATCGATAAAGACGTTGTAATTGGCGATAATAATGTTATCATGTCCAATGTTAGTATCCTTGAAGGAACAAGATTAGGTAATGGAAACACTATTTTTCCTGGTGCAGTACTAGGAGCTGTGCCACAAGACTTGAAATTCAAAGGAGAGAAAACAACTGCCGAAATCGGCGATAACAACTATATTCGCGAGAACGTAACTATTAATAGAGGTACAGCCGCTAAAGAAAAAACTGTTGTTGGTAGCAATAATCTTCTAATGGAAGGCGTACACGTAGCACACGATGCTATTATTGGAAACGGTTGTATTATTGGAAACTCTACCAAAATGGCAGGAGAAATAATTATTGATGACAATGCTATTATAAGTGCATCAGTTCTTATGCATCAGTTCTGCCGAGTAGGTGGTTACGTTATGGTGCAAGGAGGTTGTCGTTTTAGCCAAGATATTCCACCATACATTATTGCAGGAAGAGACCCCATTAGCTATGCAGGTATTAATATAATAGGACTTCGTAGAAGAGGTTTCTCTAACGAGCTTATTGAAAACATACATAATACTTACCGTATTATTTACCAAAGTGGTTTAAATAGAGCTGCAGCAATAGAAAGAATAGAAGAAGAAATACCAATGAGTGAAGAAATCAAATACATTCTTGATTTCATTAAAGATAGCAAAAGAGGTATTATAAAAGGATAAATAAAATTTCACCATAATAAAAGTCAAGGTTTAGTAAAACAAGCCTTGACTTTTTTTGTATTAGAATGTAACAATCAATTTCAATTTTAGTATTTTTACACTTAGAGATACGAACTATTATATTAAAAGCTATGATATATAAATTTACACTTATTTCTGATGAGGTTGACAACTTCAAACGTGAAATTCAAATTGACCCCGATGCTAATTTTATAGAGTTACAAAAAGCTATTTTTAAATCTATAAAATACGAACCTGTAGAGTCGGCCGCATTCTATATTTGTGATGAAGATTGGGAACCGAAAGAGATTATTAGTTTATCTGATGTAGATGATAATCCTGAATACGATACTTGGTTAATGGACGAAACTCCTATTAGTGAGTTTTGTGAAGATGAGTCACAAAGATTAATTCTAGAGTTTGATACTGAAAATAAAAGAAACTTTTTTATTGAGCTTACAGAAATTATAACAGGAAAAGATATAAAGAACCCTAAATGTTCCCTATCAATAGGTACAGCACCTATACAGTTTATCGAAGAAGAAGTTATTCCTACTAAAAAAAGTTCAATTGATGTTGACGAAACTTTTTATGGAGATTCTGATTTTGACTCATTAGAAATTGAAGGATTTGAAAATTTAGATGAGTTATAATTAGAAGTAATATCAATGAATAAAAACTTAATCGTACTCGTAGGCCCTACAGGAGTAGGTAAAACTGAGTTAAGTCTTGCTATAGCCCAACACTTTAAAACTGAAATAATATCGTCTGACTCAAGACAGTTATATAAAGATTTAAAAATTGGTACAGCCGCTCCTACCTCAGAGCAACTAGCACGAGTTAAGCACCATTTTGTAGGTACTTTAGATTTAACAGACTATTATAGTGCAGCTCAGTATGAGTTGGATGTTATTAAAGCTCTTGACGTTCTTTTTAAGAGTAAAGATACACTATTACTAACAGGAGGATCTATGATGTATGTAGACGCAGTATGTAAAGGTATAGATGATATCCCTACCGTAGACACAGATACTCGCCAACACATGCTTAATAGATACAAAGAAGTAGGATTAGAGCAACTTTGTGCAGAGCTAAAACTACTAGACCCTGAGTATTATAATAAAGTTGACTTAAAGAACCATAAAAGGGTTATACATGCACTTGAAATATGTTATATGACTGGTCAACCGTATAGTTCTTTTCTTACTAAAGAGGCAAAACAAAGACCATTCAATATTATAATGGTAGGACTAAATAGAGATAGAGAAGAACTTTATGAACGAATTAATAAGCGTGTACATATCATGATTGAAGAAGGGCTTATTGAAGAAGTTAAATCTGTTTATCAGCATAAAAACTTAAACTCACTTAATACCGTTGGATACAAAGAGATAATTAAGTTCTTAGATGGGGAGTGGGATTTAGATTTTGCTATTAGCAAAATCCAACAAAATAGTAGAAACTATGCAAAAAAACAGCTTACTTGGTTTAAAAGAAATGACTCTATATCTTGGTTTCATCCTGATAGTAAATACGAGATTATAAAACACATAGAAAAACAGATACTATAAATGAAAGTAGATCGCGAAGGGAACATTAAGAGTCTTTTCGCGTTTTCTATTAATAGACAAATGTAACTTATTGATTTATTCTAGTAATGTCAATTAAGTTCTTAAATTTGTAATTATACAAACAATACATTCTTATTATGAAAGCTATTTTTTTCGATATCGATGGTACTTTAGTTAGTTTCAAAACCCATAAAATTCCACAATCAACAATTGATGCTATAACAGAGGTTAAAGCCAAAGGTCATAAAGTTTTTATTTCGACCGGAAGACCTAAAATGATAATCAATAACCTAAGTAACTTAGAGCATCTTTTTGATGGTTTTGTCACTATGAATGGTGGATATTGTTTTGTTAAAGACCAGGTTATATTTAAAAGTATTATTCCTAAACAAGATGTACAAAATATAGCCAAATATTGTAAGGAGAATAATTTCGCCACTATTTTTGTAAGCGAACATGAAATTATGGTAGCAAAACCGAACAAACTTGTAAAAGAGATATTCTATGACTACCTTAATGTAAGCGTTATACCAGAAAAAACTTTTGAAGAGGCTTTAGAAAAAGACATTTACCAAATGACTCCATTTATTACTAAAGAGCAAGAGCTATCTATTCTTGATAAAATACCAAATTGCCAACCAGAACGCTGGAACAAGCACTTTGTTGACATAGTAAGTAAAGGGGTTACTAAAGAAACTGGTCTAGAAGCTGTACGTAAATATTACAATCTTAATAGAGAAGATATAATTGCTTTTGGCGATGGTGGAAACGACTTAACTATGCTTAAATATGCAGGTGTAGGGATTGCTATGGGTAACGCTGCCGACAATGTAAAAGCTGTTGCAGACTATGTAACAACTTCTGTAGATGAAGATGGCATTATGAATGGACTAAAACACTTAAACTTAATTTAATCTCAAAATTAAACATTGAGTACATCAATAGATACTAAAAATAGAGAATTTCAGAATGCACTTAAGCTTATACAAAATACTAATCAATCTCTTTTCTTAACAGGAAAAGCAGGAACAGGTAAATCGACCTTCTTAAAGTATATTTGTAAGCATACAACAAAGAAACATATCGTATTAGCTCCTACAGGCATAGCTGCCATCAATGTGGGAGGTAGTACGATGCATAGTTTTTTTAAATTACCATTCCATCCTCTACTCCCTACAGATCCTAATTTAAGTAAACAAAGAATTAGGAAATTTTTCAAATACACAATTGAAAAAAGAAAGATTATACAAGAGGTAGAACTTATCATCATTGATGAAATTTCTATGGTTAGAGCAGATACAATTGATGCGATTGACACTATTCTAAGGACCTTCTCTAATAACTCTAGGTTACCCTTTGGGGGAAAACAAATTCTCTTGGTAGGAGATGTATTCCAATTAGAACCTGTAGTTACATCAGATGCTAGAGACATACTTTATAAGTGCTACCCTAGTCCATATTTTTTCTCTGCACATGCTTTCAGAGAGATGCAACTAGTCTCTATAGAACTTTTAAAAGTATATAGGCAAACTGATCCTGTATTTGTAAACATACTTAACAACATTAGAACTGCAAAGACTACACAAGCAGACTTGCAGCTTCTTAATATGCGATATAATGTAGCGATGGACGACATTAAATCGGACTTATACATTACTTTAGCTACTAAAAGAGGCACTGTTGATTTTATTAATGAGAATAAATTAGCATCTATTAAGGGAGAAATTACCCTTCTAAAAGGTGAAATTATTGGGGAGTTTCCAGTAAACAACCTCCCTACTCAACAAGACTTATCTATAAAGGTAGGAGCCCAAATTATATTTGTCAAAAACGACTCAGATAAAAGATGGGTTAATGGAACCTTAGGCGTAATAAGTGGTATAGATAAAGATAAAAACATACTATATATTGTTACCGATAGTGGAGAAGAGTGTACTGTTACCATCGAAACGTGGAGAAACATTCGCTATAAGTACAATGAAAAAACTAAAAGTATTGAAGAGGAGGTCTTAGGCTCATTTACACAGTTTCCAATTAGATTAGCATGGGCCATAACTGTTCATAAAAGCCAAGGACTTACATTTAGTAGAGCTGTTATAGACTTCTCTGGAGGAGTATTTGCTGGAGGCCAAGCATATGTTGCTCTAAGTAGATGTACCTCTTTAGAGGGTATTTATTTAAAGTGCCCTATAGATGCCTCTCAAATTTTTGTACATCCAGAAATTGTACATTTTGCAAGACAGTTCAATAACGAACAGCACATACAAAAAGCTCTAAAAGAGGCTAAAGCAGATGATGAGTATAAATTAGCGATAACACACTTTGATAACGGTAAGTTTGACTTATCACTAGAATACTTTTTTAAAGCCATACACTCTAGATACGATATAGAGAAACCTGTATATAGACGATATATTCAGCGCAAACTACATATCATCAATATCTTAAAAAACAAAAATGAAGAGCTCACTAAAAAGCTAAAAGAAAAAGAGGTAAGCCTACAAAAATATGCTAAAGAATATTATAAACTAGGAAACCTTTCTATTACCGAAGCTAAAGACAATAATGTAGCAATAGCAAACTACGAAAAAGCCATTGAATTATATCCAGGATTTGTAGATGCATGGGTAAGAAAAGGAGTAACTTTGTTCAATATAAACAAACTAGATGAAGCCGAAATATGTTTAAATAAGGCAGTAGAGTTAGCTCCTCACAATTTTAAGACTGTTTATAATAGAGGTAAAGTAAGATTGGCTCAACATGCTGATGAAGAAGCTGCTGCAGATTTAGATAAAGCAACCTCCATAAAACCTGAACACCCTAAAGCTCACGAACTTTTTGGCGATGCTCTTTTTAGATTGGGTAAAGAGTCTGAAGCAGAGCTACAATGGAGAATTGCAGAAGAATTAAAAAAGAAAAGAAACACAGAATATTAAATTTATAAGTTATGAAAAAAGGATTAAAAATAGCAGGAATTACCCTAGCTGTACTACTTATTATTCTGATAACAATACCCTATTTTTTCAGTGGAAAAATAGAGTCTATTGTAAAGAAGGAAGCAAATGAAATGTTAAACGCTGAATTTGACTTTAGCTCGCTGAGTATTAGTCTAATTCGTAATTTTCCTAAAGCGTCTATCTCTTTAAAAGATTTTTATATTAAAGGAAAAGACAAATTTGAAAAAGACACTCTTATACAAAGTAAAGAGTTAACAGCTACAGTTAATCTATTCTCACTATTTGGTGATAATGGATATACCATAGATCAAATTATTTTAGACAAGAGTAAAGTAAATGCGATTGTTCTATCTGATGGCAAAGTCAATTGGGACATTATGAAAGAGAGTGATGAAGATGATAATTCTGACTCTATCTCTGATGAAGACAGTAATTTTGCTTTAGAAGTTAAAAAAGTAGATGTCAAAGATTTCTCTCTTATTTACAATGACCTAGAAGGAAAACAACTGGCTCAGTTAGATAATTTAAACCTTACATTAAGCGGAGATTTATCTAGTAAACAGACAAAGCTCAACATCAATACAACAATTCCTAATGTAAAATATATATCCGAAGGAACCACACTTGTTAATGGCCTAGCAATAGTAGCCAAAATGAATCTAGATGCCGACCTAGAGCATGATAAATATACTTTTAATAAAAATGATATTACTTTCAATGCTATTAAGACAAGTCTTGACGGTTGGCTACAGTTAAAAGAAGACGATGCCATTGATATGGATATAAGACTTAATACAGATAAGGTGAACTTTAAAGAAATTCTTTCTTTACTGCCTACTGTATATATGGATGAAGAGTTTAAGAAAGTAAAAACAGAAGGAGAAGTAGATCTTTCTGCTTATGCTAAAGGTACACTTAAAGGAGACAATTTACCAAGCTTTGACCTTACACTAAATGTAAATAATGGATCTGTTAAATACCCTTCAGTTCCTGCTGCTATTGAAAAGGTTAATATCCATATGAATGTTAATAATCCTGGAGGAAGTGCCGATCTAACTAAAATAAAAATAGATCCTTTCAATTTATCTATAGGTGGCAATCCGTTTAGTATGAAAGCAAACATCGAACGTCCCGTTAGCGATCCAAAGTTTAATGTTGCATTAAAAGGAATATTAGATCTTGGTAAGATTAAAGATGTATATCCATTAGAAGATATAGCTCTTAAAGGTATAATAGATGCTGATATGGCTATTGCTGGACAGTTATCTTACATTGAAAAGGAACTTTATGACAAGATAATTGCATCTGGTAAAGTAAAAGTCAACAATATGGAGATTGACATGAAAGATATGCCTAATGTGCAAATTCAAAAATCTCTAATGACCTTCAACTCACAATATTTAAAACTAGATCAAACCACAATTTTAATTGGTAAGAACGACATAACATTAGATAGCCAATTAAGCAACTATATAGGTTATGCAATGAAAGGATCTACCATTACTGGTTCTCTAAATGTATCGTCAAATCACTTTAATGCCAATGACTTTTTAGGAGATGAAGAAGAAAATATTAATGAGGCAGAAGAAGAGATTACTGCTATTATTGAGGTACCAAAGAACATTAACTTTAATATGAATGCAGATTTTAAAGAGGTTATATATGACAACATAACTTTGAAAAATCTAAATGGTAAAATTGTAGTTAAAGATGGTAAGGCAGATATGAGTAATCTTTCATTCAACACTTTTGGAGGTACCGTAAAAATGAATGGTTACTACTCTACACAAACTACTAATAAACCCAAAGTAGATGCTAACTTAACTTTTTCAGAGCTATCTTTTTCACAAACCTACGATGGCCTTAATACTGTACGTCAACTAGCTCCTATATTTAGCAGCTTGAATGGAACTTATGCTGGTAAGCTAAATATCCAAACAGAACTTGACGAGAAAATGGAGCCTGTAATTAAATCTCTACAAGCTAAAGGGAACCTAACTACTGATAATGTCAATATCAAAGATGTAAAAATTATCCAAGAGTTAGCGAAAGTCATAAAACAAGAAGATTTAGTTAATAGACCAATGAAAGATATTAATTTAGATTTTGACATAAAAGACGGTAGATTGGCGACTAAACCTTTTGACTTTAAGATTGGTGAGTACGACTTAAACCTAAGTGGAACAACTGGCATTGACCAAACTATAGATTATAAAGGGCTGGTAAAACTGCCTGCAAATGTTACTAAAATAGATGGTTTCGATACAGTCGGAGTTCTTATTGGTGGAACATTCACAGCTCCTACATTTAAGCTTGATACTAAAAACATGGTTAAACAAGGGACTAAGGTTTTAGAAGATAAAGCTAAAGATATTATTAAAAAAGAGCTGTTTAAAGAAAAAAATGACTCAACAGATACTGATAAGAAAAGCGTTGAAAAAGAGGTTAAAGAAGGTGTGAACAATGCAATAAACAATCTCTTTAAGAAAAAGAAAAAGTAAAATACTATACAACAATCATTAATCAATTGTTTAACTTAAAATGACACTAATATGTTGCTAAAATTATACGATAAAGATAACAGCCAAAGTAAAATTCAACAAGTACTAGATGTACTTAATGACGGAGGTATTATTATCTATCCTACGGATTCAACTTATGCTATAGGCTGTCATGGGTTAAAAGATAGAGCTATTGAGCGTATATGTACACTAAAAGGTATTGATCCTAAGAAAAAACCTCTATCACTAATATGTTATGATTTAAGTACAATTAGCGAATATGCTAAAATGAATAATAATGTATTTAAAGTAATGAAGGCTAATTTACCTGGGCCGTTTACATTTATTTTAAATGGAACTAATAAGCTTCCTAAGATTTTTAGAAATAGGAAAGAGGTAGGTATCAGAATGCCAGACAACAATATTATTATGGAAATAGCTAAGCAGCTTAATTTCCCAATAATGACCACTACTCTTCCTGTTGAAGAAGATGAAGACTTAGAATACCTTACTAATCCAGAGCTTATTTACGAAAAATTTGGAACACAAGTAGATATTGTAATAGATGGTGGAATAGGCGACTTCAATCCTTCAACAATTGTTGACTGTACGCAAGATAGTATTGACATAACAAGACAAGGTAAAGGAGAACTTATCATAAAATAGACTCTGTACAATAAAACAAGAGGTCAATAGCTTTAATACATGAGTTATTGGCCTCTTTTTTTATGCATAACAGACTATAAGTTATCTGAAAGAGATAGTACTAAGACAACTCTATTGTTCATTGCCGATATACCTCTACTATGTTGCCGACATACTCCAAGTATGTTGCCGATATACCTTAGGCATGTCGGCAACATACAGATGCTTACTCTAAGTATT
>JASLCG010000059.1 GCA_030151885.1 Bacteroides sp. | reverse complement strand
GCCTGATTTTGATATGCCACCCAGAACTGTCCTTTACCTACCCAACCATCTGTCCAGTCAAATGAGTCATCTTCACTCGCTGTCGATACAAGATATTTAGCATTTACAGTTCCTCCAAACCACTCAAAACCATCGTCAGCACCATAGTAACTTTGCAGGTATTCAACCTTCGTACCATTTCCTACTCCATAAAAAGTTACACCATTCGACTCTTTTGTTGGGCTAAATGCAAAACCTGTATACTCTAGTCTGATGTAACGAAGCTCTCCCGAATCGTCAGCAGGGTCATTACCTCCAAATGGAGCGTCACCAATTTCAGACTTACCAACTCCACCCACTAAATTTATTGGAGCATATCCACAAATATGTATTCCTCCCCAGGCACCCGCCTCTTTTTTAGAAGAAGTCATAATAATGGGGTTGTTTTTTGTTCCATTTGCTATTATTTTACCTCCTTGTTTAACAAGTAAATAATCGGGTGCACCATCTATTGTGCGTGTTGCATTAATTGTTACCCCCTCTTCAATTGTTAGAATACCTCCTTTATCTATTTCATACCCCCCAACTAAAGAGTAAGTAGTATTTGCTTTAAGCGTTTTATGCTCTTTCAGTACTCCTTCTAGTACATAATCTTCCTTCTCATCGGGAGGTGTTATAGTACCTACAGAATTGTCATTATCACTACTACATCCACATAATATTAGAGTAAATGTAAAAAGTGTGAGTGCTGTTTTAAGTAATTTTCGTCTCATAATTTTCGTTATTTTAAATTATATCAATTTTAGAAATCCATAGTAAAACCTATTCCCATAGATATTCCGTTTTTATAATATTCAATAGTTTGCTTCTGATTAGTATCAGCTAGCTTTTGTCTATATTTTCTCTCTTGATTTAGTATATTCTTTGTATTAAACTTTACCCTCATTTTTTTATTTAGATGATATATTGCAATAAAGTCCAAAGTATGGAAAGGAGACTCTACAACATTATTCACGCCCCCAATACCTACAGATGCAATTCTTGGCCCTTGTAAGTTGTACACTATTGATAGAGAAGCTAAACGGTCCTTGGAAATTTTTGGTGCATAGTTTAAATCTACATTTATTAAGTACGGAGATGCCCCCTGCAGTGCTCTAGAGCTATCTGTATAGGTTCCACCCTCTGGAAGAGAAATACGGGTAAACATATAAGCTGCATTAAAATCTACTTTAAAATCTTTAAGCAATTTCTTTTTCAACTCAAATTCCACCCCAGCTACAGTTCCTTTATTAGCATTTCTATAACTTTGTATAGCCGATCCTGCATATTCTTGAATACGCTCTATTGGGTCTTGTAAATATTTATAATAAGTACCTAGGGCAACCATATCACCTACTCTATTAAAATATTCATACCTCAAATCAAGGTTTGTATTATAGCCATTTTTAATATCTGCATACCCCCTAGAAGTCATTCCCCCATAAGACTCCTGATATTCAAAAGGTGCCATTTCTAAGAATGACGGACGTGTAATTGTTCTTGAAGCACTCAGCCTAAATATATGCTGATTCTCTAGTGTATATTTAAAATTTAATGCAGGAAACAAATCATTTGCATTAAGTTTTCTCTTCTGCTCTTGCGCTCCGTCTGTCCAATACCTTACCCATTGCGATGCATTTTCATAACGAACTCCTCCCGATATTAATAACTCCTTTATAGGATAGTACTCAAAATCAACAAATGTAGCAGCTATTTTTGCCCCTGCATAGTAGCTATTCCTTGGCTGAGAGTTCTTCTGAATCGTTATTAAGCCATCCGATAGATTCTGCTGATTTAAATAAGAACTTGTGTTGTAAATATCATCAATTGCTGGGGTAATATTCCTTAAATTGTAATAGAAGTTGGCAGAATAAAAATCCCTTGATTTATCTCTTACAGATAGTCCCAGCCGTATAAAATTTGGATTATCAGCTTTATTAAGAAGGTATTTTGCTTTAAGCTCTCCATTCCATTCATCTTCAAAAAGCTCACTAAAATAGCGCATCGTCTCTTGCTGATTAAGTTTGAACAAAGACAAGCTACCATCTGTATTCTTAGCAAACATTACCTGTCTTCTATCTGGCTCATCACTTGTTGTACGCCCATAAGAGACTTGCCAATCTGTAAAGAGCCTATTAAAAAACTGATGTTTACCTGTTAGCTGATTATTAAGTAATGTATAAGCATGATAAATACTATTACTTCCTATCAAGTTATTACCCTCTGCATCGGTACCCTCTCGCCTCATATAAATATCTTCTGTATTATTTACATACATAATATTGAACGAAAGCATATCGTTCGTACGCAGAGAGTAACTCACTTGACCTAGAGCTGTTAAGGTTGTTTCATACAGGTATTTATCATAATTAAACTCATCTCTAATAACACCTTGTGCATTCATTTGAGAGGTGTACGAGTTGTCTTGTACCACGTAAGAGTTGTTGAAATCTACAGCCATTAAGGCATTAAGTTTCTGCTGACCAATTTTCCACGACTTTCCAGCACCAACTTCTATCCCTAATTCAGGCATAGCTTTCGATTTGTTTATATCAAAGTTTGTTTTAAAAGGAGCATGTGCCCTACTTTCAGCTATAAACTCCTCTGAAGTACTATTTTTAATACTCTTTTTCAGCTTTAAATCCTTATTAAAGCCGAAGTATGGAGCTCCTTGATTAGCCTTATCCGATTTATAGAAGTCTGCAAATGTGGTATTACTTCTTGTACCTGTAGATACCCCTACCGTAAAAAAATCGGCACCGATATTCTCTTTTGTCTCTACATTAATGTGGGCACCAGAATAATCTCCAAAAACAGATGGCTGATATACCTTACTTACCGATACATTCTTTACAATAGTAGTTGGGAAAAGTGTTAATGGAATTAATTTGTTATCTGGATTAGGAGATGCGATTGGAAACCCATTTAAAGAGGTCATGCTATATCGATCTCCTAAGCCACGAACTATTACTTTACTATTCCCTTCCATGGAGATACCTGTTATCTTTTTCACACCATCAGCAACGGTAGATAGTCCTTTGACCGACATCTCTTTTGCTCCGATATTTTCTAAAGCAACAGCTGAATTTTGCCTCTCTAAGGTTAAAATTCGCTCATCTTCCATATTTTTCCGAGCCACAACCACCACTTCATTAAGTCCTACGGTGGCTTCCTTCAGCTCAAAATTAAGAAGCTTTGTCTCTCCTCTTCTTATTTCAATATTATTAAACTCTACGGTTTGATATGCTAAATACGATATTACCAAATCGTATTTTCCAGGAACAGTCTCTAATAAATAATTTCCATTATTATCTGTAACAGCACCCTTTGTAGTGTTCTTAATTTGCACTGCTACTCCGGGTAGTGTCTCTTTTGTATCTGCATCTTTTACTACTCCTTTAAAAACCGTTTGTCCACTGACTGTGGTTATACTCGCTATCAGTAGTAGTAAAAAAAATGTTATTAACTTAAATAGGATTGTGTTGTAACTTTGGTTCATATTGATTTGTATTATTTCTATGACACAAATCTCTCGAAACATTATTACAAAACAGATACTTCTAGGCTAAGCTAATTAGAAGAAAACATTAAGATAAAATGACTTTAATACTTTTCTAGCCATACCTATGAGAGATACAAACTAAGTACAATAATAACCTATTCCTACATACAATTTCCTAATAATCTTTAAATACTTGCTTATATCAAATATAATCATTTCCTTTGGAAAATAATTCCAATAGATTATTAACCCAGACATTATAAAATATAAAGAATAAGAATATGATTTACGACGTTGCAATAATTGGTGGAGGACCAGTTGGTATAGCTGCTATCCGTGGTTTAACTCCACAAGGAAAATCTTTAGTAGTATTTGAAAAGAGTAAACTAGGTGGTGTATGCCTTAACGAAGGTTGTATGCCTACAAAAGCACTCCTACACTCTGCTAATGTATATGATACAGTAAAAACAGCAAATAAAGTAGGTGTAAAAACATCTGGAGATCTTACATTTAACTATGCAGAGATTAGTCAACGTAAAAGCCAAATCATTCAAGCACTTGGCATGGGATTATCTCAGGGGCTAGGTGCAAGTGGTGCTACAATAATCAACGAGTTTGCTCATATAGATGGCGAAAATGCTGATGGTACAATCCGTATTAAAGCAGGAGACAAAGTATATAATGCTAAAGACGTTATTATTGGTGCAGGTTCTACAAGTGCTATTCCTCCTATTAAAGGGATAGAGAGCGCAGAATACATCACATCAAGAGAGATACTAGATTTAACCGAAGCACCTAAAAGCTTAACTGTTATTGGTGGTGGAGTCTTAGGCCTAGAGTTTGCATCACTATTTGCTACTCTTGGAACTAAGGTAGATTTAGTAGAGATGGCTACGGAAATTCTGCCAACAATGGACAGAGAATTCGCAGGAATGATTCGTCAACAGTACGAACAAAAAGGCATTACTTTCCATTTAGCTGCTAAAGCTGAAAAAATAGATGGTAAAACCATTACAATTTCTAAAGACGGGAAAGAAGAAGTTCTTGCAAACGACTTGCTTTTACTAGCAGTAGGTAGAAAACCAGCTACTGATAAGCTAAATTTAGAGTCTCTAAACATTAAAATGAATAGAGCTGCTATCGCTGTTAACGAGCAGATGCAGACTTCTCACCCTCATGTGTACGCTTGTGGAGATGCAATTGGAGGTTCAATGTTGGCACATACAGCTATGCACGAAGCTAGAGTTGCTGCAAGTACTATTTTAGGTATGGAAGATAGTTTGAACTACAACAGCATTCCTGCAGTAGTATATACAAATCCAGAAATAGCATCTGTTGGTGCAACAGAAGAGCAGTTAAAAGCACAAAACATTGCATATAAAGTAACGAAAGCTCCATTTGCTCAAGCTGGTAGATACATATTAGATAATGATTTTGAAACTCCTGGATTTATTAAAGTATTAGTAAGTGCAGAAAATGAAGCTATCTTGGGTATACACATGATTGGTAATCCATCATCAGAAATTATATCAATTGGAGCAATGGCTATTGCAGAAGGCTATACATTGGCTAAAATGCAGAAGTTTGTATTTCCACACCCAACAGTAGTTGCTATATTCCAAAACTTATAAGGTATAAACCTAATTATTATATTTGCCAAATAATAAAGGAGTCTTACAATAATTATTGTAAGACTCCTTTTATTTTGCTGGTATTACTACAAATAAAACTACTCTAAATAAATTACTTCTGAGCGCATTCCTACCCCATTTTCATTAAAGGGTTCTATAGTAAAGTAATAATCTTGATCTGTAGATAGCGACTTTAGTAATAATTCTGTATCGCCATAAACCATCCATGAACTGTATAACTTATCTGGAGCTATTCCCCAAATAACATGATAGCCTTGCGCATTATCAACAGACTTCCAACTTACTAAAACATCTCTTCGATCAACTTGTCTATCCAAAACAACTTTTTTAACCTTACTTGGGGCTTTTCCTAACCCCTTACCAAACACTCTAATTTCCGATATACTTAAATATGGCGTAGGTACTTCAACATTTTTATATTTCACATAACGCACCTTTACAGGTTTATCTAGCTCAACATAATCGTTTGGTGTATCTTTATAACTTTTACTTTTATCGACAAGTGTAAACCACTCTTTACCATCTATTGAACCCTCCAATAAGTACTGATGTTTAAGACCTGGAATCCTTCCGTACATATCCGATTTATAGTCAGCATAATTTATCTGAACTGCATACATCTCTGCAAGCTCTTCTAAATCAATAATAACCCACTGAGTATCATCATTTACAGCTGCTATCCACGCTGTCTTAGCTACTTCATCTGTAAGACTCTTTGCACTCGATCCATAACCTACAGAAGAGACGGATACAGGTTTATTGTAAGATAGTAACATCCATCCTCTAAATTTTCCATGTTTACCAGCTACAGATGGTGCATATCTAGGGTAGTCTCCAAAGCGGCTATCAGTGTACATTATTCCATCTTTATCAAAGTAAGTTGGAAACATACATAGTCTTCTCTCCCAATTCATATTAACAGAGTAATCCATTGTAGCAAAATGCCAATAATGTCCTCCAGGACCAATCACAGTACTTCCATGACCGGCACCATTCATATAGCCACCAGGCTTATAAGATACAGGATTATGCTTCTGATATTTATAAGGACCTAGTGGATTATCGGCTACATATACACCATCTCCATACACATTAAACTCTGTACCAGGAGCCCCATACTGCATATAATATTTACCATTATGTTTGGTTAACCAAGGACCTTCCATATATCCAGCAAGTAGGGTATCAGAGTGGTTCTCTCCAAACCTTTCCCAACCATGGACTTTAGCATTCAGATTAAATAACGGCACAATCTCTTCATCGGCAATAAATCTCTTATCTTTATTTAATTTTCTTCCACGGATAGGATATACATTAGACGACCCCCAAAACATATAGGCTTGTCCATCATCATCAATAAATAAGTCTGGATCTTGTAAATCATTTAAGATAGAAGGAACAGCCTTCCAATCTCCTTTTTTAGGGTTATCTGTATAAAGTACACTCATATGTCCAGATGGATTCCCCGTTACATAAAGCACAGAATCCTTATAATTATGAGCAGCTGGTGCATTAGACCCTTCAAAATACCAGTTTTGTGGCTCTATAAAATGCCAGTTTTGCAAATCATAAGAGTGCCAGTAGCCATGAGATCGGGTTACAAACATATAATATTCGCCTCTAAACTCAACAACAGCAGGATCTGCACCCGACCTATATGAAATGTCTTTATGAGCATTATATATCATATAGGTATAATCTATATTCAATGGATTACAATAGGTATCCATACGCATGGACTGTCCAGAAACAAAGGGCGATATTAAAGTCGCTACAAACAATAAAAATGTATTTTTCATTCAATAATAAATTTTAGAAGCTGTAATAGCTTAAATATTATACCGTTTTTAAATTATTCTAAAACTAAGTAAATATCATTTTACAACAATTCCACTTTTACCTATTCACTAAAAACTCTTGTCAGTAATGCCCCCTTAAAACACACTACTTCATTACTACTGATATTAATATATAACACTAGTAATCAGTACTATAAAAGTAATTTTAAAAAGCTGATATTTTCTAGTGCTATAAGTAAGAAAGAGGCTCTAAGCCTATATAGGATTGCTAAAATACACCTCATACTGAATTACATCTGTAATAACTTTTCTTTCTTTTTAATTATTATTTAACCCCAACAGCAACACTTATATTATGGCTGTACATACATATAGAAGGCTGGATATGAAGTTCTTTAAATCTAACTAAAGTATAATTTAGACTAAAATAAGCAGAGATAGTACTTGATTTTGTCAATTTTAAAAACTATTTTAATTTAGATTCGTTATAAATTATAAGATCGATAGAATTATGAAATATAGAATAGAAAAAGATACTTTGGGAGAGGTTAAAGTTCCATTAGAAGCATACTATGGAGCACAGACTCAACGAAGTATAAACAACTTTAAAATAGCACAAGCTACCAACCGTATGCCCATAGAAGTGATACATGCTTTTGCATATCTAAAAAAAGCAGCAGCAATCACCAACTTCAAGGCAGGTATTTTATCGGAAGAAAAATGCAACTTAATAGGTCTAGTTTGCGATGAAATTATAGCTGGAAAACTAGACGACTCCTTCCCACTGGTAGTATGGCAAACAGGTAGTGGCACACAAAGTAATATGAACGTAAATGAGGTTATTGCAAACCGTGCACACGTTCTTAATGGCGGCTTACTAACCGACAAAGAAAAAGTACTATTACCAAACGATGATGTAAATAAATCTCAATCATCAAACGATACTTTCCCTACTGCCATGCATATTGCTGCATACAGAATGCTAGAAGAGGTTACAATACCTGGTATCAGAAAGTTACGCAATACGTTAGCTGCTAAAAGTAAAGAGTTCATGCAAATTGTAAAAATTGGGCGAACTCATTTTATGGATGCAACTCCACTTACATTAGGACAAGAGTTTAGTGGATACGTTGCACAACTTAATCATGGCTTAAACACCATCAGAAATGCCCAAAAGCATTTAACTGAGCTTGCATTAGGGGGTACAGCGGTTGGTACAGGTATTAACACACCACCAAACTATGCTACAAATGTGGCTAAAGAGATTGCCAAACTTACAGGGCTACCTTTTATAACAGCACCTAATAAGTTTGAGGCTTTAGCTGCTCACGATGCCATTGTAGAGGCACATGGAGCTTTAAAAACAGTTGCAGTTAGCTTGATGAAGATTGCAAACGACATTAGAATATTGAGTTCAGGACCTAGATGTGGAATCGGAGAGATAACAATCCCAACAAATGAGCCAGGATCTTCTATTATGCCTGGAAAAGTAAATCCTACCCAAGCAGAAGCATTAACTATGATTGCTGCACAAGTTATGGGAAATGACGTAGCAATAGGTATTGGAGGTTCTAATGGCCATTTTGAACTGAACGTATTTAAACCAATGATGATTTATAATTTTCTACACAGTGCAAGACTTATTGGAGAGGGATGTTGCAGTTTTAACAACCATTGTGCCATAGGTATTGAGCCTGTTAAGGAGAATATTAAAAACCATCTAGACAACTCACTAATGCTTGTAACAGCACTTAACCCTAAAATTGGGTATTACAAGGCTGCTGCTATTGCCCAACAAGCTTTTCAAGAGGGCTTAACCTTAAAAGAAGCAGCCATTAAATCGGGGCACATTACTGCTGAGGAGTTTGATGAATTGGTAGACCCAACAAAAATGGTCGGCGATATTGACTAATCACTAAAGAATATAAAAAAAGCTTCACTACTTTGGGGTAGTGAAGCTTTTTTATTGCTTCTCTGTTAAATATTTCCAAAAGCGTTTAGGCATATGCTGGCGTTGTAACCTTTGGTTAATACGCTCTTTTATAGCCATAGCTCCAAAATACCCTTTCCATAACTCTTGAAAATAATGTTCATCTTGAGCCATTAATTGCTCATCCAGTTTTCCACTTAACAAATGCGTATCATCTTCTAATGTTATCTCTACCGTACTATTTAAATCGTAATAAAAACCATAGTGCCTACGAACATCGTAAATTACCCACTTCTGATCTGCAAATCGGTCTGTAAAATGATTAATTACAATGGGTAAAGCATTACACTCTGGTGCTACTGATGCAAAATAAATATCATCGCTAGCCTTCTGAAACCTGACAAACATCTCTAAATAATGTCCTTCATTACTCACCCGTTTTGCCTGTTTAAAGAGATACAATACATCCTCATCCCCAAAATTCATTTCAAACCGATCTATTTTCGCATCAAAACATTTACAGATATAACGAAATATCACCTCGTCAATTCCTACTACTTCAGATAGCCAAGCATTCGTTAACATATAACATGCCTGCTTAGAAAGTCGTCTTTCTAAACCAGCCCAAACCCTTTTGGCTGCATCCTCTTGCGTTATAACAGTATGCGTCTCTTCCACAAATAGTGGAGCTACCTCTCCTGTTAGCAATAGCTTGTCAGGAAAAGTTTTTCGGTTATAAGCATCGAACACAACTGTTAGGAGTCCTTCGAATGTTTTATCGTAGAAAAACAGAATCATTTATAATTATCCCTTTCTAATCCAGGTCCATTTATGCCATACATATTCTAGTGGACCTTGTTTGTGGCTAGACAACCACCATTTACAGAACTTAACTTGTACTACACACATCAAAATACCAATAAATAGACTAAGGGTATAGCCACAATAAGGAGCTAAATAAAGTCCTATTGGAAAATAAATTAAAGCACCAATGATAGATTGAGTTATGTAATTTGTTAAACTCATCCGTCCATAAAATTTAAAATCAGTAAATATCTTTTTAGAACTATTTTTCTGATAAATCAATATAAACGAAGAGACTAATACCAAAGTAAAGGCCAACTTTTGCCACATATCAAATACTGTTCCTACGGTCTGATTGATTAGAGAAACATCTGTAGTTGTAATTTGCTCTTTTAGACTGTATAATGGACCAAAAGCGACGGCAGAACAGATAAGCACCTTAATCCAGAACTTTGTATTTTGTAAAGTAGGTAAGAAAAACTCTTTTCTACCTAAATAAAAACCAAGAAGGAATAAACCTGCTGTTTGTAGGTATCTACCAGCACCAACAGCCCAATAAAGACTTGCTTTTTGCCCTAGTGTTATGTTTACCCAAAAGAAATCTAACAGTGAATTATTCTTTGTACTCTCTGCTACTACGGCATACATCTCTCCTACTCCTAGGTTTGGTAATTGATAATCGGTATTAATGAGCCCCATAACATAGTGAAACCACTCTACGGGCTGTAGTAAAAAGAGAATAGCCACTATTAAGATGGTCTTATTATTCCAGTTACGAGCTATAAAAAGTACTACACCAACAATAGAGAAGAGTAACAAAACATCTCCTGCTGGAAAGAAAGCAGCATTCAATGTTGCAAAAGCGACTAATAAAAGCAATCGCCATAAAAATCGATATCCAAAATCTTTTCCTTTACGCTTTTGATTTTCACTTTGAATATAAAATGTAAAACCAAAAAGAATGGCAAAAATAGCATATGCTTTCCCTGCAAAAAGCGAAAAGGTAACGTTAAACACGCCTTCATCTAATATATTAAGCCACTGTGGGCTATTGGTAGGATAGATTGGAAAAATAAAATGTTCTAAACTGTGAACCAACAGTATTGCCATTACAGCAAATCCACGAAGTGCGTCAATAGATTCAATACGTGGGGTTTTCTTTATTATGGGCTCCATAGTAATAAAATAGATAATAGTTAGTTAAATATAAAAGGAACGACAAGATACTAAACCTTACAAATAGGTACAGCTATATTAAAGAATATTAGTAATCTATAAGGCTAAATAAAATCTAATGTCAACTGTCCATCCATCCCTTTCTTTTTATTAGGCTCAATCAATATTCTACGCAACAAATCGGGCTTTATCTCATTTATAGTATAATGTGCCAATTCATTACAAGTTATAAAATACTGTGCCTTCTTCATTACAATACCTATTTTTTTAAGCTTATAACTATTGAGCTTTCCAAATCTTCTAGCAGAAACTATGAGTTTAGCAGATTTTACCCCGATACCTGGTACACGAAGAATCATCTCATAATCGGCTTTATTAATATCGACAGGGAAAAATTCTGGATGACGAAGCGCCCAACCTAATTTAGGATCAATGGCCAAATCTAAATCGGGATAACTATCGTCAACCAATTCATCGGCTTTAAAATCATAAAAGCGAATCAACCAATCGGCCTGATATAGTCTATTTTCTCGCACCAATGGAGCCTGGTTTATAGCAGGAAGTCTATTATCGTAACTGTTTACAGGTATAAAAGCCGAATAATAAACACGCTTCATACTAGGCCGTTTATAGAGTAACGAGGAGATGCAAAGAATGTCTTTATCCGATTCATTTGTAGCACCTACAATCATTTGAGTACTCTGTCCTGCAGGTACAAAATGAGGCGTAGAACGAATGGTTTTTCGATCTTCTATGCTCTGTAACATGCCTTGCTGAATGTACTTCATAGGCTGAAACACACTGATGTGATCTTTCTCTGGGGCTAGTAGTTTTAAATTCTCCTCGGTAGGAATCTCTAAATTAACACTCATTCTGTCGGCATACAAACCGGCCTCATTTACCAGTTCACGGCTAGCACCTGGAATACTCTTCATGTGGATATAACCATTAAATCGGTGTACAAGCCTCAACTCTTTAATAACCCTCACCATACGCTCCATTGTGTAATCTGGATTATTAATTACTCCCGAACTAAGAAATAGACCTTCTATATAATTTCGCCTATAAAACTCGATGGTAAGATCTACAAGCTCTTTAACAGAAAATGTAGCACGTCTTATGTCGTTACTTCTGCGATTAATGCAATATGCACAATCATAAATACAATAATTAGTAAGCATAATCTTTAAAAGAGATATACAACGACCATCTGCCGTAAAGCTATGGCACACCCCCATACCACCAACCGTATTTCCTATACCACCTGTAGTATTTTTACGTTTAGTGCCACTAGAGGAGCAAGATACATCGTACTTTGCAGACTCTGCCAAAACCTTTAGTTTATCTAAGATATGCTCATTCATGACGACAAATTAAAAGAGATAGTATGACATTATACGTCACTATAGCCTTAAAAGATATCAATAGAACCATCATTTAACATTCCACTCTACATATAATCCTTATCCCTGTACTACATCTTAACGATTTAGCATCTTCTTTATCACAAATAAGGCCTATACTATATACATCAGGTACTAGCCTTAAAAATAGCAATAGTATTCAATAAGCCTGTAGAAGCTATATTCAAACTCGAAGAGACAGATTAATAGATTTATTCTCTTTTACATACTGAAACGTGGACCAAAGCTATTACACTATGGTTCACGTTTCAGTATGTAAAAATTAGAGCAGGCATTCAATCTTAAAGAGCAGCAGAACTACATCCACTCTTTAGGTTTCACCTGATTCATCAATACTTTCTCATCGTAAAGACACTTTAAATGTAGTACATCGTCTTCCCAATGGTCAATATAAATATCGTCAAAGTCAAAATAATCTCCAGCCAAATGACTTCTTATGTCGAGTTGGAATCGGGGAATTGAGAGTGGATTTTCAAAATCTATAATGGCAATACTCCACGGACATGCCCAATAACAGCCCGTTACTAACAACCAATTTTCCTCGGGTCTGTACTCCTCCACCCCAGCCCATATAAAACACTCTTCGCCATCTAAGGCCGATTGAGGATAATATTGAAAAAAAACATCAGTAGTTAAACAATAAACACTATAACCATATAGTTCTTGCCTAAATAGCAAGTATTCGTTGCCATCACTATGCTTAATGATGTCGTAAAAGATGGCGTTGTCGTCATAACATTTCCAAGTACAGAGAGCATTATCAGCTCTATTATGGAAAACACTCACCTCTCTTCCACTATAAGTAGTGTTGTCTTCTGTTTTTACAACGTATAGATTTTCTTCTAACCTATACCCATAAGGAAGGTCTGTAACTAAAGTATCTACCAAATTTTGGTTACCAAATATAAACAACTGGCCTTCGCATTCCAGTCTATATCTATCTGTATAGGCGGCATTAGCCAAATTTAGGCTTTTATTCATATCATTCAGTAAGTTAGTAGTTAAGTAATAGATAGTATTAAAGCACAAATTCACTATCAATCAACGCCGTAAGTAGGTGCTTTGCGTATCTTTATTTGTCGTCTATTTCAGTATTAAATCAATATACAGTAAAAAAATATAACTATAAATATATGCACAATAATATTGCCTTTACATAAGTAAAAGAGTTATTAAGTAAGTATAAAACAGCCCCTTTAGTTCTATTATTTTAACATTAACAAGAATAAATGCTCCATTAACAAGCTTAAATATTTTTTATTAACTAAAAAGTAGTTTAATGAACAGATTATATCTATCTTTATTAAATCAAAATAGACCTCTAAACACACCTTACTAAATACTACACTTACTGTAAACCTCACTCTTGACATTTAGTAGTATAAAATGTGTTTTAATCTGTAATAAATGTGTACCAACAGGTACCAAACTAAATATAAATACAATAAATAGATAAATGGCTTTAACATTTAACAAAAGAGACGTAGAAAAAAGAAAACAACAGAAAAAATTAGAAAAGCAAAAACGAAAAGAAGCTCGTAAAGCTAATGCTGGTAAAACATCTTTCGAAGATATGATAGCGTATGTTGATGAGAATGGAATGATTACAGACACTCCTGTAGATCCATCTGAGATTGAAGAGATTGACGCTAGCAGAATTGAAGTTTCTGTTCCTCCTAAAGAAGTTATTGAAGAAGAGACCGTGTTGTCGGGAAAAGTAGATTTCTTTAATACAAGTAAAGGCTTCGGATTTATTAAGCAAAACGATAGTAGAGAGAGTTATTTCTTCCATATTAGCAATGCTCCTGAAGATATTACTGATGGAGATAGCGTAACATTCGAGCTTGAAAGAGGTCCACGTGGTATGAATGCTGTTAAAGTACAAATTGTAAAATAGTACAATTTAAATATAGTAAAAGGAGAATTCTAGATAGAGTTCTCCTTTTATATTTTAGACCTATGGAGCAACTCAAGCTCTTAGCGTTCGCCTCTCCATTCAGCAAAAAACTGTTCCAGGTAATCTAGCATAAACTGGTGCCTCTCTACTGCTAAGGCTTTCCCTGTATTTGTATTCATACTATTTTTCAGTAGAAGCAGCTTTTCGTAAAAATGATTAATTGTTGGAGATGTACTATTTTTATAGCTCTCTTTTGTGTGTTGCAAATTTGGCTTAATATCTGGGTCGTACATCGGTCTGCATTTAAACCCTCCATAAGAGAAAGTACGGGCAATTCCAATAGCCCCCATTGCATCTAATCGATCGGCATCTTGAACAATCCTAAGTTCGGGTGAATCAAACACAGATTTTTCAAAAGTATTTTTAAAAGACATATGTTTAATAATTAATACTACTTGCTCTATAATGTCTTCTGATACACCTGTAGTTACTAGAAATGATCTTGCTCTACTTGGCCCAATAGTTTCATCTCCTCCAAAAAACTTAGAATCTGCAATATCGTGAAGTAGAGCTGCCAACGACACAATTAACTTGTTTGCTTTCTCCTCTGCATTTATGTGCAAAGCTATGTGATACACACGTAAAACGTGCGACCAGTCGTGCCCCGCCTCGGCACTCTTTAAAGTTTGCTTGACATACGTTATCGTCTCTTGAATTATTTTTTCTATTTCCATTATAATCTCTCTTCGTTAGGGAGTGCAAAGATAGAGTCATTCTTACTAAATATTCTATTTTTTAGAGTTATATAAGAGTTCAAATTAAAGATAAAAGCTAAAAATATACATCTTTGCAAATCAGTATTAGTATCTTTTATAACAGATGAGAAAAATTGCAATTATAAGTGATATACATGGTAACTTACCAGCGTTAGAAGCTGTATTACTAGATATAGAGAAGAGTTACAGAACAGACGAAATATACTGTTTGGGAGATTTGGTAGACTATGCACCGTGGAACAACGAGGTTATTGCATTACTTCAAACAAAAAAGATACCTACCATATTAGGCAACCACGATGAACGTATTGGAACTAATGGTGCAACCATACCACTAGCAAAGCATAGTGCTACAGAAACTGCTGCAAGAATAGCTGCTATAGAATATAGTAAGAAGCATACTACTGATGTGAATAAAGCCTATTTAAGAGAACTCCCTAAACAGATGGTGTTACATACTGCAGCCGGAGATATTTTGCTTGTTCATGGTAGTCCGCTTAATAACAGAGAGTACATATTTGAAAATCACCCAGAAGAGAAACTACTTAACTGGTTTAAAGAGTATAATGTAAATATAATTTGTGCAGGGCACACCCATTACTCTTTTGTGAGGAAAATGAGTATAGATCAGCAAGAGCTGTTATTTATAAATACAGGATCGGTGGGCAGATCTAGAGAAAACATTGGAGCTAAAGCTGTTTACTTACAACTTACTATTGATGAAGAACATAAAATATATCAGCCTAATCTAAAAAAAATTGATTACAACGTACTAGAGACGATACAAAACATAGAAGAAAGTGAAGTTCCTAGTTTCTATGCTTCTTTTTTAAGAAAACAACTTCTCAGTCGGCAATAAGTTTCTTTTTATTAGCACATAATTAAGGGCTTTGTATGTTGCCGACAAGACAGACGTTAGTCGGCAATATACCTCTGTCTTCTTGCCGATATGCTCGAGGTATGTCGGCAACTAACGGAGTGCATCATATACCTCAAGGTATTAATAGTCGTTACCCCATCTAATATTAGGGATTACATCTTATTTATAGTGATTTCCTTTTCTATATTAGCAGTACAAAATAAACAATAAAATTATGAAAAAACACTCCTTATTCTTGGTGCTACTATTGCTTTTGTGCATCTACAATACAGAAGCATCTGCAAATACTCTATTCTTAGAGAATATAGAATTACAACAACAAAGTAGATCTGCTAGAGATATTGGTAATGGATACTTTAAAGATCATCTCAAAATTTATTATGACGGAAGAGCTGTGGAAGATGCACATTCAGCTACCTTTAAAGTATTAAATTATGGCTATGCTAAAGACATCAGAAGTGTTTATTATAAAGGAAGTAAGATAGAAGAATCTAATCCATCAACTTTTAAAGTTCTTGATAAAAAAGGCTATGCAAAAGACCATAGATATACTTATAAAAATGGACAAATTGAACATAAACATAACGGAAGCAGGTATGAAATTTTAGACGATTTTTATGCTAAAGATGCTTTTAATGTCTTTTATAAAAGAGAAAAGATTAAAGATGCAACAGCAAGTTCATTCCAAGTACTTACTGATGGCTATGCAAAAGATTCATGGAATGTATATTACAGAGGAAGTAAGATAAATAATGCATCGGCTAGCTCTTTTAAAGTTACTGGAAGAGGATACGCTAAAGACTCTTGGAATACTTACTATAGAGGAGAAGTTATTGAAGGATCTGGAAGTTCTACAAATCACAACCAACTAAAAGATGGATATGCTAAAGATTCATGGAACGTATATTACAGAG
>JASLCG010000043.1 GCA_030151885.1 Bacteroides sp. | reverse complement strand
ATAAGATGGAGCGTTTTGAGAACTCTTTTTTTAAAGCTCTGAATGCTTAAATTCGAGTGATATGAGTAGTAATATAATTAACATAAATGACAACTCGACTAAAAAATACACCTTTGTAGAGGGTATAGAAGACCATATTTGTGACGATGGCTTGATGACAGCTGGTGTTAGAAACGATCTTTTACTACTAGCCAATAAACCCATCAGTAGTTTTATAAGTGACGACTTGCTCGTCTTTCCTCGCGATATTGAGAAGACCGAAGATGGTATTGAAAAGCAAAAGATATGTGAGTTATGCAACGATAAAAGTACCGTAGATCTTCAAACGGGCAATGTTATGGGTGTGGTTGGTATCAATGATATACAGCTGCGTATAAAATCGCGTTTCGATACAGATTGTGCCGACTATTTCTTACACTATATGTTGCAAAAAGTTTTCCACTTCAATCTGTTTGAGTTGGAGGCCGATGCAGGTAGCGAGCAGGTATTTGACTTCCGTTGGTATCTTTTTCCTTATCTTTTAAAGCGTGCCATTCGTCAGGGAATTTTCAAAACTTACCGTACTTACAAACGAAACAACAGCCATGTGAAGGGGCGAATAGATGTAAGTAGGCACTTGGCCACTAACGTTCCATTTCAAGGAAAAGTGGCTTATACCATGCGAGAGAGCTCTATTGACAATGCTTTGATGCAACTGATACGTCACACCATTGAGCTGGCAAAGAAACACTCCCTAGGTAAGTTGGCTTTAGGGGCAGATAGTGAGATGATAGATGCGGTAAGGCAGGTTCAGCTAGCCACACCTTCCTACAATTTACAAGATAGAAGAAGGGTAATAGCCGATAATAACAGAAGTTTTGCACACCCTTACTTCACGGACTATATGCCGTTAAGGAAGCTCTGTTTGCAGTTACTTCGGAACGAAACCATCAGTTATACTTCCGATACCGACAAGGTTTATGGAGTGCTGTTTGATGGGGCGTGGCTGTGGGAAGAGTATTTATATACTGTATTGCGTACGAAAGGGTTTACTCATCCAGAGAATAAAAAAGGAGTGGGGGCCTGTTACCTGTTCAAAGAGAGTAAAGATCATCGTAGATTTCCAGATTACTATAACGACAAAATGGTGATCGATGCAAAGTACAAAAGGCTAGAGAAGGGGATAGACCGTGACGATATGCATCAACTAGTAACATATATGCACATACTAAACCATGAGGCTGGCGAGTTTATTTACCCTATTGAATTTGATTTACAACAGAAAGAGAATACCCTCAATAAGTATGAAAGAAAGGGGGTTGGAGAGCTGCAAGGCTTTGGAGGAAAAGTCTCTACCATTGGGGTACCCATTCCAAAGGGTGTCAACTCTTTCTCGGACTATAAAAAGTTGATGCAAAAGATAGAGGAGAAGCTCGGCTCACTTTATACTTAGTCGATGCAATGCTCCATGTCCTGTGTTTTTTAAAGTCTGCATAGTCAATTAATCATTTGCATTTCGATATAAGAAGGCTTTTAATAGCATCTAAAATAACAGAGCAACCTGAAAAAGAATCGGGTTGCTCTGTTGCTTTATATGCTGTTCTGTACTAAACTACACAAACTTTTTAGCATCTTCTAGAAATTTAGCCAACCCAGAATCTGTTAAAGGGTGTTTTAGCAGTGCCAAAATAGAGTCTAGTGGCGAGGTTACCACATCGGCGCCCACCTTAGCACAGTTTATAATGTGCATAGAGTTACGGATTGATGCAGCTAAAATTTGTGTCTCTATGTCGTAATTATCGTATATCAGTCGGATCTCTTCAATCAGATTAATGCCGTCTGTCGATATGTCGTCCAATCTACCTAAGAATGGAGAAACATACGTAGCCCCTGCCTTGGCTGCCAATAGCGCTTGTCCTGCCGAGAATACCAGTGTACAGTTTGTTTTAATCCCTTTAGTAGATAGGTATTTTATCGCTTTAACCCCATCGTGAATCATTGGGACTTTGATAACAATCTTCGGGTCAATTTTAATCAACTCCTCTGCCTCCTTAATCATTCCCTCAAAATCGGTAGATATCACTTCGGCACTCACGTCGCCATCCACTACATCGCAAATTGCTTTATAATGGGCAGTAACAGCCTCTTTCCCTTTAATACCCTCTTTCGCCATTAACGAGGGGTTGGTGGTTACTCCATCTAGTATGCCAAGATCGTGCGCTTGTTTAATTTGGTCTAGATTGGCTGTGTCAATAAAAAACTTCATAGTTCTTGTTTTAAAAGTTATCAAATAGGTTAACTCATGCCATGGCTGTTAAAAATAAGAGCCATTAGCCCGAAGTAAGATACAAAATTAATGTTAAATAGAGTGCTATCTTGTTATGTTAGTTTTAGTTATCGGTACTGATGATTTATTTGGCTGACCAACCTCTGCCCATCAGTAGGTAAAAAGAGCAACTACGGAGAGCGACAAAAAACAGGGGTTATGACGCGTTTGGTGCTTCATTTTCTTTTCTGACTATTCTATTCTGCCCCTTTATTCTTAAATGGGTGTTCTTAATTTCGATAAATTAGCTTAAATGTATTATTTTAGTGGGTTGTATAAATAAACTAATTTATTAAAACCTTGAATGTAAGACATGGGAAAAAGAAACTACTTGGCTTTTGCATTGTTGCTCTGCTTTAGCAATATGCTCTATGCAACGGCTGTAAAAAACGTTCAGCCACGACCGCACGAAATAACGGAGAGTGGCAAATTTATGAATTGGAATGGTATGGCACGTATCGTAGCCGATAAAACGGTTAATGTCCATATCTTAGATAAACTAAAAAGTCTGCTTCAGATATCCGAGCAGAAGAGTGGACCGAAGGTTATTATCGGGAAGCGTGGCGATGCCGTTGTACGCAAGTATAACAAGCAAATTCCTGCCAAAGAAGAGGGCTACTACCTATCAGTAGGGGCAAAAGAGATTGTTGTAGCTGGTAACGATGAGCGTGGACTTTATTACGGTATATTGACTCTGGGGCAGCTGCTAGAGAATAATCGTTTGCCAATGGTTGAGGTAAAAGACTACCCAGATGTTACTTTTCGAGGTGTGGTAGAGGGCTTTTATGGTACGCCATGGAGCTTTGATGCACGCTTGTCGCAAATTAAATTCTACGGCGACAACAAGTTGAATACCTATATATATGGTCCGAAAGACGATCCTTACCACCGTTCTACACGTTGGAGAGAGGCCTATCCTGAGCAAGAGGCTGCAAACATTAAAAAGTTGGTGCAGGTGGCAAACGAGAATATGGTCGATTTTGTTTGGGCTATCCACCCAGGGAACGACATCCGTTGGACTACAGCAGACCGTGATGCACTGATTCGTAAGCTAGAATTGATGTATGGGCTAGGTGTTCGTGCTTTTGCTGTATTCTTTGACGACATATCGGGCGAGGGTACAAAGGCCGAAAAACAGGCAGAGCTGTTGAACTACATAGACGATGAATTTATTCAAAAGAAGGGCAATATTAAACCTCTTCTTCTTTGCCCAACCGAGTACAATAAGAGTTGGAGTAACATCGAAAGGGGCTATTTGCCTACTTTGGGTAGGGTGTTAAACAAAGGTATTAACGTGATGTGGACGGGCGATCGTGTTTGTATAGACATTAACGAGGGTACGCTAGACTGGGTTAACCCACACTTGCAACGCCCTGCATACATTTGGTGGAACTTCCCTGTTACCGATTATGTTAGAGACCACCTGCTGATGGGACCTGTTTACGGTAACGATTTAAACATTGCCAATAAGGTTTCGGGCTTCGTAGCCAACCCTATGGAGCATGCAGAGGCTTCGAAAGTGGCCATTTACAGTGTGGCAGATTATACGTGGAACATGGAGGCATACAATAGCGATGAGTCTTGGCACAGGGCCATTAAATACTTAATGCCAAACGATGCCGATGCGTTGCAAACCTTTGCCAACCACAACTCCGACTTGGGTGCAAACGGACATCTGTACCGTAAAGATGAGTCGGTTGCATTGGCTCCAGCGTTAAACAAGGCTTTGGAAGCTCTAAAAGAGGGAACTTTAGACCAAACAGCTAGTTACTACAAAGAGCTGTCAAGCGAGTTTGAACGCATATCGGAAGCTGCCGATGTACTACTTGCAAGCCAAGATAACGAGGCACTATTGTCTGAAATCTATCCTTGGTTACTGCAATTTAAGAAGGTGGGCGATTTAGGTATTGCAACCCTTGCACTAGAGGCTTCGGTCGATAATAAGGAGCAGTTTTTACAGAAGTACAAATATGTTCAGGCGCTTTATAAGCTGCAATATGCCATTGACCAAGGCTACAATCAAAACCCATATCAGCCAGGAGTTAAAACTGCTAGCTACCGCATTATGCCTTTCTTGGCAGAGGTGTTCCAAAACAGTGTGAACCGTTTTAATGCTAAATATAGTGCCAATTTAAGCAGTCAGTTTAGCTATAATCCTCATAAGCTAGAGACCGATTTGGAGCAGATTAAGAATGTACCACTGCAAACTAAAACGAACCGCATCATTGTTCCTCCAGTGTTAGAGGTGGTGAAGTGGCACAAAGGTGCAGCTATCGAGCTGGTGCTAGATAAGGTATATCCTGCAGAGCAATTGGCTTTCGACTTAAATGAGCAAAACTTACCAGCATGGCTAGAGGTTGCAATCAGCAGCGATGGCGATAATTGGACGAAGATAGACTACAATCAGTCGAAAAATCGTGTAACTATCGATCTGAAAAATCAGCCAACACTGCGTGTTAAATTGGTAAATAAACTAGAAGATAAAGAGGTGAAGTTTAGACAGATTCAACTGCAAATTAAAAAATAAAATCACCTCTACAATATAGAGTACATAGGCGTGGTAGATGAAGTGTTTCATTTGCCACGCTTTTTTTCTGCTGATGGGTGGGGTGTTGTTGGT
>JASLCG010000021.1 GCA_030151885.1 Bacteroides sp. | reverse complement strand
TCATCCCTTTAAGTTACTTAATTCATCTAACGTAAAATAGTTTTATTATTTTAGATCTGTTGGAAAGACTTTATCCATATCGTTATAGTCTAGGTTCTCTCCAGCCATACCCCAAATGAAAGTATAGTTACAAGTACCCGCACCTGAATGGATTGACCACTCTGGAGAAATCACACTCTGCTCATTGTGTAACCAGATGTGACGAGTCTCTTGTGGCTGACCCATGTAGTGACAAACTGCTTGATCTTCTGGTAGATTAAAGTAGAAGTAAGCCTCCATACGACGGTCGTGTGTATGAGCTGGCATTGTATTCCATACGCTACCTGGTTTTAACTCTGTTAAACCCATTTGAAGCTGACAAACCTGAACAGTCTCTTTAACGATTAACTGATTGATTACACGAGCATTTGACTCCTCTAAAGAGCCTGCATTAATTACATTAGCCTCTTTCAAAGTAATCTTCTTTGTTGGATAAGAAGCATAAGCTGGTGCAGAGTTAAAGTAAAATTTAGCTGGCTTGCTTGAATCCAATGACTCAAAACTCACCTCATGGCTACCTGCACCTACATAAAGTGCCTCTTTAAACTTTAAGTTGTAAGATTTCTTACCAACCTTTACAACTCCTTCACCACCTACGTTAATGATACCCAACTCACGACGGTGTAAAAAGTTTGGAGCTTTTAATGGATCAATTGCATCCAATGTTAAAACCGAACCTACTGGAAGAGCACCACCTACGATAAAACGATCGTACATGGTGTAAACCATATTGATCTTATTTTGCTCAAAAACATTTGAGAATAAAAACTCTTTACGTAGCTTTTCGGTATCGTAACCCTTTACATCTTCTGGATGATGAGAATAACGAACTTCATACTGAACATGTTGAGCACTTAGACTTAAACCAAAAGCGCAACAAAGAACTAACAACATTAATTTTTTCATTTCAAATTCTATTTTTGGATTAATACATTCTTTTTACGATTCAATACAACTAAACCTAAAGTAAGTAGACCTATTATAAGACTACCAACCAACTTTAAGTTAGCTGTAAACTGATAAATTACCCATGTTAATGGGCTAGCAGCAAAGTCGATTGAGGCAACTTGCTGACCATCTTCAATGGAAATTGTACCTGTCTGATGAGCTGCTTCAGTAAAGATACCAGCCAAACCTGTAGCAATGTAATTACCTAAAATCATCATGATAAGACCTACTATAAATGTCTTAAAAACATTACCCTTAGTATAAGGTAAAACCATAGGGAAAACATACAACAGACCAGCCAAACTTGTAAGAGGTAAAAACTTGTTACCTGGAAGTGCAACTGATAAAAACAGTAATACAGGAATTAATAAAATAGTAACAACAAGTGTAGTAGGATGACCAATTACTAAAGCTGGGCTCATACCTATTAAAAAACCACTTGATTTACCTTGAAACTTACGAGCAATCAGTGATTTGGTTGCTTCGGAAATTGGAACTAAACCTTCGATAAATAGTGAAGTAATACGAGGGATTAACTCCATTACAGCACCCATTACAACACCTAGTTTTAAAATAGAAGCAACATCATATTTTGCCAAAGCCCCTAACAAACACCCAATGATGACACCTAAGAAAATAGGCTCTCCAAGAAGACCAAATTTCTTTTTCATTCCTTCGGCATCAATATCAATCTTATTTACACCTGGTATTGCATCTAAACCCTTATTTATTAACCAAGCAAAAGGAGCATAAGCAACTACGAAAGGTTGAGGAATAGAGATTCCATCCATCTTATCGTAAAACTTGGCAAAACGTCCTGCGGTAAAATCGGCCATTACCAAAGAGAGAATGTAACAGATCAGGGCTGCAAATAGTCCAAATAAAACACTCTCTGTAGCAACTGCTACAATTGAACCAATAAACGCATGGTGCCAAAAGTTCCAAATATCAATATTTACAGTCTTAGTACCTTTTACTAGTAAAAGAACTAAATTGACAACTAAACAAAGAGGTATAACAAGGGCACCAACAGAAGAGGTATAAGCAATCTCTGCTGCGGCAGGCCAACCAATGTCTAAGATGTCTGTTTGAAGACCATAAATATCGGCTAAAGACTGTACTGCTGGGCCTAGATTACTTGTTAAAAGGTTAGTGATAACATTTAATCCGATAAAACCGACACCAACGTAAAGACCTGAACGGATAGATTTGGATAGTTTTACCCCTAAAGATAGACCAATTATGGTGAAGATTATAGGCATCATTACGCTAGGACCTAAACCAATAACATAACTAATACCTTGCTCTATATATTCTAAAAAATTCATATCGTACTTATTTTGAGGTTTGTGCTGAATAGATAAAACCAAGCGCAGCACGGCTACTACGAGTTATCTCCGACCAATCTTCTGAGGCAATAACCTCTTTTGGAAAGAGTTTAGAACCCATACCAATACAAGCAACACCTGCCTTAACCCAAGCCGTTAGGTTTTCTTCTGTAGGCTCAACACCTCCTGTTACCATTAAACGAGACCAAGGCATAGGCCCTTTAATATTCTTTACAAAAGATGGACCTCCGACATTACCTGCTGGGAAGACCTTAACAACTTCACAGCCCAACTCTTGAGCCTGGCTGATTTCTGTTACTGAACCACAACCTGGTATGTAAGCAACCTGACGGCGATTACAAACCTTTGCAACCTCTGAATTTAACATAGGACCAACTACAAAGTTTGCACCCAACTGAAGGTAAAGAGCTGCAGTAGGAGCATCAAGTATAGAGCCAATTCCCAAAACCATTTCTGGACAGTTAGATAAACTCCAAAGGTTCAATTCACGAAAAATTTCATGTGCAAAATCCCCACGATTCGTAAACTCAAAAGCACGAACACCACCATCGTAACAAGCTTTTAAAACTTGTTTTGCTACTTCCACATCTTTGTGGTAAAAAACGGGAACCATAGGTACTTCAGACATCGTCTGAAGTACGCTTAATCTTGAAAAATGTGCCATCCGTAATTATTTAGGTTGTTTACCAATATATGCTAAGATACCACCATCAACATAAAGGATATGACCATTTACGAAGTCTGATGCTTTAGAAGCTAAGAAGACCACTGGACCTTCTAAATCTTCTGGATTACCCCAACGAGCTGCTGGAGTCTTAGAGATAATGAAATTATTAAATGGATGACCATCCGTACGAAGTGGAGCTGTTTGAGGAGTAGCGATATAACCTGGGCCAATACCATTTACCTGGATGTTATGCTCAGCCCACTCACAAGCTAAGTTCTTAGTTAACATCTTCAAACCACCTTTAGCTGCAGCATATGCTGAAACTGTTTCACGACCCAACTCACTCATCATAGAGCAGATGTTGATAATCTTACCTGAACCCTTCTTAATCATACCTGGAGCTACTGCTTTAGATACAATAAAAGGACCTACTAGGTCAATATCAATAACTTCGGAAAACTCTTCAACACTCATCTCTAAAACAGGGATACGTTTGATAATACCAGCATTGTTCACCAAGATATCAATATCACCAACTGTTGCACTTACCTCTGCAACCATCTTCTGAACTTGATCCTCTTTAGTCACATCACAAGTAAAACCGTAAGCTTTGAAGCCCTCTTTTTTAAACTCTGAAACAGCCGATTCCACCATCTCTGAACGACGAGCATTTATAATAATAGTTGCACCTGCTTTACCTAATGCTTTAGCCATAGACATTCCGATACCATAAGTACCACCCGTTACTAAAGCAACTTTTCCTGTTAAATCAAAAGCGTTTTTCATATCTTTTTTCTTTCTTTTTAAGTTATGGATTGAATTTATATATTAACGAGATACACGACCAGAACCATCACCACCCATGAGTGTCTCAACCTCTTGAACACTAACTAAGTTGAAGTCGCCATAAATCGTGTGTTTTAGACAAGATGCAGCAATAGCAAAGTCTAATGCTCGTTGATCATCATTTGGATAGCTAATTAAACCGTAAATTAGACCTCCCATAAAAGAGTCACCACCTCCTACGCGATCAACAATATGTGTGATATCGTAGCGACGTGATTCGTATAATTTATCTGAGTGTAAACATCCACCCCAAGTATTGTGGTTGGCATTGATAGAGCCACGAAGAGTAATTATTACCTTCTGTGCACGAGTAAAGCGCTCTTTCATCTGAACGCATACTGATTCGAATGCAGCACTATCAACATGACCTGCTGTTTGAGTTACATCAAAGCCTTGTGGTTTAATACCAAAAACTTTCTCGGCATCCTCTTCATTACCTAAAATAACATCGCAACCCTCAACTAGAGCTGGCATTACCTCTGAAGCTGTTTTTCCATACTTCCATAAATTCTTACGGTAATTTAAATCACAAGAAACTGTGATGCCTAAACGATTCGCTGCTTTAATAGCTTCCAAACAAACATCAGCTGCTCCTTGAGATAGAGCTGGGGTAATACCTGTCCAGTGAAACCATTGAGCACCTTCGAAAACAGAATCCCAATCAATCATGCCTGTCTCAATGCTAGAAATAGAGGAATGAGCACGGTCGTAAACAACTTTTGAAGCACGAGCAACTGCACCTGTCTCTAAAAAGTAGATACCAACACGTTCTCCACCACGAAGAATAGATTCTGTGCCAACATTGTATTTACGAAGCTCAGATATAGCCCAATTGCCAATATCATTTTGAGGTAAACGAGTGATAAACTCTACTGGAATCCCGTAGTTAGCTAGGGATACTGCAACATTAGCTTCTCCACCACCAAAAGTAGAATTTAACTGGGTACTCTGGATGAAGCGATTGTAGCCAGGTGTGGCTAAACGCAGCATTATCTCACCAAATGTGATGACTTTTTTCAT
>JASLCG010000144.1 GCA_030151885.1 Bacteroides sp. | reverse complement strand
AACTCAGTATAAAGCTCGTTTACACTGTTATAATGCTTAAAGTTATGTAAAGTGTGTCCAAACTCTTCACCTACTAAAATGACTTCTTTATCAGATTTGTTTTTTGTCAGTAAGTTAATTACTGTTTGGTGTTCAGATAAACTATCCTTACCCAACTCTTTCATATCTCCTATAATTGCAACTTTATTACTTTTACTTATATTAAGAAAGTTGGTTAAGGCTGCTGTCATACTTGTAGGGTTTGCATTATATGCATCTATAATCAAATCATTGTATGATGTTTTCTTAAACTGAGAACGATTATTTTGTGGCGTGTAAGTTGTTAATGCATTGTTGATATCTTTAATACTAATGTCAAAGAAGCGTCCTATAGCTATAGATGCAAGAGCATTTTGAAGGTTATAGTTTCCAACAAGTTGAGTCTCTACATAGTGTATTTCTTCTTTTTCACTCTCTTTCCAGTTGAATGTTAGAGTAAAAGAGTTTTCTTCTACCCTTCCAATTATATCACCATTATGTGTTCCATAGCTAATTTTTCTTAGACTAGGAGCTATAATGTCTCTAAGAATTTTATTATCGGAGTCTATAAAAACAGTCGTATCTGTACGTTTAGCCAAGTAGTTATAAAGTTCTCCTTTAGTTTTAACAACCCCTTCAAAAGACCCAAAGCCCTCTAAATGAGCTTTTCCAACATTAGTAATAATGCCATAGTCGGGTTCTACAATATTACATAAAAATGCTATTTCTCCAGGATGGTTAGCACCCATTTCAACTACAGCTATTCCATGTTCAGGTTTAATGCTAAGTAAAGTTAGTGGCACTCCTATGTGATTATTTAAATTTCCTTTTGTGTATTGAATACAGTATTTTGTACTTAGTACATTAGCAATTAGTTCTTTAGTTGTAGTCTTACCATTAGTCCCTGTTATTCCAATAATAGGAGTTTTTAATATTCTCCTATGTAACTTGGCTAACTCTTGAAGAGTCTGTAAACTATCTTCAACCAATATAAATTTCTCACTTTTAGATAGAATATTGGGATTATCTACGACTGCATACTTAGCTCCACACTCTAATGCATTTAAAGCATATTTATTGCCATCAAACTTATCTCCTTTTAGTGCGAAAAAAAGAGAATCTTTAGGGCATGAACGGCTATCAGTAGCAACAGTCCCTTCGCATTCTAAGTATATTTTATATAAACTTTCTAAGTTCATAACTCTTATGATTTTATGCTATTTATAAGATTACAAATGTACTATTAAAAGAGAAGAACTATTCATCTTTTAGTGTAAAACCTTTTTCAGTATCTTGTAGTAGTCTTGCTTTAATGGTAGTTTAATAAGTTTTAAGAAGCAATCATATTCTTATTTTAATTACATTTGTAGGTATAAAGTAGAAATAATATGAAAAATTCCAAAGTCCAATATATCAATGTTAAAGGTCATTTATTAGATTTAACTACTCCAAGAGTTATGGGAATATTAAATGTAACTCCAGACTCTTTTTATCAAGCAAGTCGAACAGAAACAGAAGGAGCTATTCGACAAAGGACACATGAAATTTTAGCACAAGGTGGAGAGATTATTGATGTTGGGGCATATTCCTCTAGACCTAATGCAAAGCATATTACGATACAAGAAGAGATGGATAGGTTGAGAAAAGGCTTGTCTATTATTTTTAAAGAAGCTCCAGATGCAATTGTCTCTGTCGATACTTTTAGGGCAGATGTAGCTAAAATGTGTGTAGAAGAGTATGGTGTAGCAATGATCAATGATATTGCAGCAGGAGAAATGGATCCATGTATGTTTAAAACAATGGCACAATTAAATGTGCCTTATATTATAATGCATATGAAAGGGACTCCACAGAATATGCAATCTAATCCTACCTATGTACACTTTATAAAAGAGGTTTTTGAGTATTTTGGTAAAAAAGTAGGCGAATTAAACAGCTTAGGAGTTAAAGATATAATTTTAGATCCGGGCTTCGGTTTTGGTAAAACAATCTCTCATAATTATGAACTAATGGGACATTTGAATGAGTTTTCTATTTTTGAATTGCCTATACTAGTTGGGATTTCTCGTAAGTCAATGATATATAATTTTTTAGATACTTCTGCCGAAGAGGCCTTAAATGGAACAACAATATTAAACACATTAGCATTAGACAGAGGTGCAAATATATTACGTGTTCATGATGTTAAAGAGGCCGTTGAAGCTGTAAAGCTGGTGGGAAAAATGAAACAAGAAACTGCTATTTGATTTTAATACAAAGGGACTATGGGATTTTTAGAATTTGGAGTAAAGGATATACTTGATATCTTATTAGTTGCAGCATTACTATATTATACATATAAGTTGATGAAGTCTTCGGGCTCGTTAAATCTTTTTATAGGAATTCTTGTTTTAGTAGTAATCTGGTACGTAGTTTCTAAATTGGAAATGAGACTACTAGGAACAATTATTGGGCAGTTAGCAAGTGTAGCTGCAGTTGCCTTAGTTATACTGTTTCAAGCAGAAATAAGACAGTTCCTATTAACCTTAGGCTCGCATAGGAATGTTAAGAAACTAATAAAGTTCTTTGCAGGAAGTCAAAAAGCCACAGTTGATCACGACTACTTACTACCTATTGTAATGGCTTGTATGAATATGAGTAAACAGAAGGTAGGTGCTTTAATTGTTATGGAGAAGTCTTATCCGCTAGATGATATAGTAGATACAGGCGAAGAGATTGATGCAATTATAAATCAGAGACTGATAGAAAATATATTTTTTAAAAACAGCCCTTTGCATGATGGAGCAATGATTATTGATCATAAGCTTATACGTGCCGCAGGTTGCATATTGCCAGTATCTCATGATCGTAATATTCCTAAGGACTTAGGTTTAAGACACAGGGCTGCCATGGGAGTATCGCAAGAAACCGATGCTATGGCTATCGTCGTTTCGGAAGAGACAGGTTCTATATCTGTAGCTTATCAAGGACAGTTTTATTTAAAACTAAGTGCTGAAGAATTAGAGGGAATGCTTACTAAAGACTAGGTAACTAGTCTAACATTAGACTCATATATGGATGTAGCTTATTAAATAGAAGTGTAGCTAGCTCATTAATAGAAATTTCTCTGATTTTTTTATCATTAGTATTACAACTAATAAACTTAACAGATCCATTTGATACGTTATAATAGCCCGTATTTTCTTTTATAATAGAGTCTTTTAAGTAGAATTCTTGTTTTATATGCGGATTTTCAGAGGCGTATAAATTAATCATATCCAATGCTCTAACTACCCTTAACATTCCAAAAGGATCTCCTTGGTCTAGATTGGCATGGTGAGTAATATGAAATTTGTCAGTATTAAAATAATCACAGCTTTTATAGATAAGGAACTCTTTAATAGACTCATTATCATATTGCAACTCGTTTATATAAACAGTAGATGCTTCACTATTAAGATAGGCTATTGTTATACCAACAATATTACCTAGATAATAGGCAGTTATTACCTTACCACCCGCTAGTTTAAGGTCTTCTAAAATGACTTCGTAGTCATCTTTTGTATGTAATATAGAGCACTCCTTTTGCAAAAGCTTCTTCTCTAAATATTCATAAGAGTTGGGAGAATACTCATCCTCTATGGCCACTAAAAAGTCTTTGTTACTGATTTTTATGTTGTTAACATCACCAGTCGTAAAAGAGTTGTAGAATAGAGTTGAAAAGCCACTATTTCCATAATAGTCAAACAACCAATCGTGGGCAGGTATAAGAGTGCAAATAGGAATACCTTGCTTATACAATCTACCTAAAGCTTTCTTGAGGAGTTTTGACATTAACCCTTTGCCACGCATTTTTGGATCTGTACATGCCCCAGAAACGTATGAGCTAGGAAGAACATGTTGCCTATAGGTTAAAGGGTAAGATAATAACTGCATAACAGATACTATAGCACCTTGTTCAGAAAGTGCAATAGTATTGTTGTCAGTATATCTTTTTTTAAAATATAAGTCTGTAAATGCTGGATCATCGTTAAAGCAAAGATCCCATAATTTTTTTGCTTGCTCCTTTTTCTTCATAAACTACCATTCAAGTGGATCTACAGGTCCTTCTTTAATTAAATTTACAACACTTTTTTTAAGAAGTATAGTAGGGTTATAAGACTGTTTTGCTTTCCTTAAGCCAGGTATACCTAAATCTTCTTCTCTATTTATGTATGTGTATTGGCTAGGAATATGCTTCGCAAACTCTTGGTTAATGATGTTGTACGCACCTTCTATTGTCGTATCTGCTTTTTCTACATGAGTTCCAAAAGTATCCTCGTTAATTGGCATACCAAACGTAAAAGCTACAATTTTGCCATTAACTCTTATAAGTCCTCCTGTAAGTCCTATTTCATTGAAATTTTTAAGTGCATAGGTAAGGGCTCTTCGCTCATTGCCTGTACCCTCAAACTTATGGCAGTCATTAACTTTACACCACTCTTCTTCCAACTTCAAACATTCATCTATATTGTCAGGAGTAATTTCTGCATACTCATAGTCAGGGTATAAGCGTTTAAACTTATTAACATGATTCCTTTTAGATTGAAACTTTTTACCTTTTAAAGTCATCAAATCTTCACGCAAGTATAAATAGTCTGCATAATCGTTGCTTGTTACAAAAGCAAACTTATTAGGTAATATCTCTTCTAAATCTCCTCTCATGTTTTGGCATACACCAAGCATTCTAAATGGTTTTCCCTCTCTATTTGAGTCTTGAATTAGCTCAACAATAGCAGCTTTTAAGTTACCACTTCCTACAGGCATCATATATGCCAATTCTCCATTAGCCCAAAATTTGAAAAAAAGAAAACCATCTTTAATAGCGTATTGTGTATCATACAAGAATCTCCAACTACAAAGGTTTGAAAATGATAAATCACAATTTCTTCTTGGACTTTTCATTGTTATACCTGTTATGGCTTCTCTGTCAGATAGTTCTATGTCTTTAAATTGTATCATATGTTATAACGTTGTCTTTTGCTATTTATTATAACAAAAAGAGAGTGCTTTTGTTATAAAATATGCATCAATTTTAAAATTATAGGGGTTAATATGGCAGTTAAAATTCCGTTTAAAGTTAGTCCTAAACTTGCATATGCGCCATATTTTTTACTGATATCCATAGCAGTTGATGTACCTACAGCATGAGCAGCTGTTCCGATAGAAAGTCCTTGCGCTATAGGACTATTTACCTTCATAAGCTTTAGTGTTTTAAATCCTATAATCGCTCCTAGTAAACCAACACAAACAACAACAGCTGCTGTTAAAGATGGAATGCCACCAATAGATTTAGTTACTTCCATAGCTATGGGGGTAGTAACAGATTTGGGTGCTAATGATAAAATAACAGCTTGTGAAGCTCCAAAAATCTTAGCTAAACCAACTACAGAAATTACTCCTATAATACTTCCTGCTAGTTGAGAAACTAGTATAGGAATAAATTGCTTCTTTATAGTTTCTAGTTGTAGATAAAGAGGTACACCAAGTGCTACAACAGCTGGTTTTAGCCAGAACTCTATTAACTTACCTCCTTCATTATAAGTTTCATAACTAATATTGAAGGTTTTAAGAAAAACTATCAGTATAACAATGGTTATTAATATTGGATTTAGAAGTAATATTTTAGTCTTCTTTTGTAGCAATTTTGCATAGAAAAATAGTACGAATGTAATTGCTAATAGAAAAAATTGATTCTCAAAAAAACTCATTTGAATTTGCGTATTAGTTGGTGAACCCATCCTGTTACGATAAGGACGATAATAGTGCTAATTAGTGTGGCTAAAACAATGGGCCAAAACTCTGCCTGAATAATGTCTAGGTAACACATGAGTGCTACGCCTGGTGGAATAAAGAAAAATCCCAAATTAGCTACTAAAAAGTCGGACATACCTTGTACCCAATGTAATTTAATCCAACCTAACTTTAAAAATAAAGTAAGAAATAGCATTCCTAAAATGCTAGAAGGGAGCTTAACCCCCGTTAGGTAAACCACTAGTTCACCTAAAGCCAAACAGCCAAATAAAATGGCACATTGCCTAATCATAAATACCTTTTTTGAAAACAATGCAAATTTACTGAAAAAGAAGCGTAGCTGTTCTCATTTTACTTTTTTTATGGAAATAAATTGATATATGTCAATATATTAATTATTTAATAACCTTGACTTTATTGCTTAAAAACTGCTATATGACATCTTTCAATAAATATCGGTTGAATTGTAATGTAGATATAGCAATATTGTATATTTTTGTAGAATAGAAAATTAATAAATTAACATAAAGATAAAATCATGAGTTTGATTAATGAAATTGTAGGACGTGCTAAAGCTAATAAGCAACGTATTGTCTTACCAGAAGGTACAGAGGAAAGAACCCTTAAAGCTGCTAATCAGTTGATTACTGATGGGGTGGCGAACTTAATTCTGCTAGGAGATAAAGAAGAAATTGCAAAACTATCAGAAGAGTGGGGACTTGGTAATATCTGTAAAGCTACTATTATCGATCCAAAGAACTCTCCTAAGAAAGAAGAATATGCAAGCTTACTATGTGAATTGCGTAAGAAAAAAGGAATGACTATTGAGCAAGCTCGTGACTTAGTAAATGATCCTCTATATTATGGATGTTTAATGATTAAAAGTGGTGATGCTGACGGACAGTTAGCTGGAGCGATGAATACTACTGGTAATGTTTTACGTCCTGCTCTTCAAATTATAAAAACTTCTCCTGGTATTTCATGTGTATCAGGTGCTATGATGTTATTAACACAAGCTCCTAACTATGGACAAAATGGACTAGTATTTATGGGAGATGTTGCTGTAACACCAGACCCTACTGCAGAACAGTTGGCAGAAATAGCTATATCTACTGCAGAAACTGCTAGAGTTGTAGGTGGCATTGCAGAACCTAGTGTAGCCTTATTGAGTTTCTCAACTAAGGGCTCAGCTAAAAGCGAAGCCGTTGATAAAGTGGTTGAAGCTGTTAAAATAGCACAAGCTAAAGCTCCTCAATATAAGATTGATGGCGAGTTACAAGCAGATGCTGCTCTTGTTCCTGATATTGCTAGTAAAAAAGCTCCAGGATCTAATGTTGCAGGAAAGGCTAATGTTCTAGTTGTTCCAAACCTTGAAGTGGGTAATATATCTTATAAACTAGTTCAGCGTTTAGGTAATGCAGAAGCTGTAGGTCCTATTTTACAAGGAATAGCTTCGCCTGTAAATGACTTGTCAAGAGGTTGCTCTATTAGTGATATCTATACTATGGTAGCTATTACTGCGAATCAAGCAATTGCTGCTAAAAACAAATAATTTAAATATATAAACATACAACAATGAATATATTAGTGTTGAACTGTGGAAGTTCATCTATAAAATATAAACTATTCGACATGAGTAATGCAAATATCGCTGCTCAAGGTGGAATTGAAAAAATTGGTTTACCTGGATCTTTTTTGAAATTTACTCAATCTAATGGAGAAAAAATAGTTCTTGAAAGAGATATTCCAGAACATACGGTAGGTATTGAGTTCATCTTAGAGACATTGGTGAGCAAAGAATATGGTTGTATTTCTTCTCTTGAAGAGATTTCTGCTGTAGGTCATAGAGTTGTACATGGAGGAGAGGAGTTCAATAAATCTGTCGTTATAACAGATGATGTTGTTGAGCAAGTAAAAAAATGTATTGACTTAGCGCCACTTCATAACCCAGCAAACTTGAAAGGTATAGCTACTATTAAAAAGTTATTGCCATCAATATCTCAAGTAGGAGTTTTTGATACAGCTTTCCATCAAACAATGCCATCTCATGCTTATATGTACGCTCTACCTTACGAGTATTATACAAAATATGCTGTAAGACGTTATGGATTCCACGGAACAAGCCATAGATACATTACAATGAAAGCAATTGAAATGCTAGGTCTTGATCCAAATAATAATAAAATCATAACTTGTCATATTGGTAACGGAGCCTCTATTGCTGCTGTTAAAAATGGAAAAGTTATTGACACATCAATGGGGCTTACTCCTGTAGAGGGGCTAATGATGGGTACTCGTTCTGGAGATATTGATGCTGGTGCATTGACATTCTTAATGGGTAAAGAAAATCTAGATGCAACAGGTATTTCTGATCTTGTAAATAAAAAGAGCGGGATGTTAGGGGTTTCGGGAATTTCGTCTGATATGCGTGAAGTAGATGGTGCTTCAAAAGAAGGAAATGAAAGAGCTCAACTTGCTCAAAATATGTACTATTATAGAATTAAAAAATATATAGGTGCATATACTGCTGCTCTTGGTGGTGTTGATGCGATTATTTTTACAGGTGGCGTTGGTGAAAATCAGTTAGTTTGTAGAACTCAATCTTGTGAAGGTCTTGAATACTTAGGTGTTAAAATAGACGAAGCTAAAAATAGTAAAGCTAGAGGAGTAGATACGGTTATTAGTACTGATAACTCAAAGGTTAAGGTTGCTGTCATTCCTACTGATGAAGAGTATATGATTGCTTTAGATACGAAGACTCTCTTAAATTTGTAAGAGCATAACTCTTTGGTTATAATATAAAAAATAGGGTGCTAAATAATTTTAGCACCCTATTTTTGTCTTTATGAATTAAAAAATATTAAAAGCGACTTGTATGTTTCCTCGATTCATCTGTGGATTCCACATTGAAGTTACAGAAACTGGAAGTTTATAACCTCCAATGTTTAATACTTTAGAGGCTGTTAAACTCAGGTTGACTATGCCCGCTGTATCTCCATAAAAGTTTGCTTTTGTGCCACCTGCTTTGTCTAGTGCAAAAGCTCCAGCAATACCAAAGTCTAAGTTTACAATATCGTGTCTTAGTACAGGACAATCTACTGCTACATAAGTAGAGTATCTTTGTTTTGTTTCGTTGCTAAGAGTTGTTCCTCTATCTCTACCAAATACTACAGTTGACCAACTAATCTTTAAAGGGAATTTTCCTTGAAATTGATATGCAGCTGCTACGTCTATAAATCGGCCAGTAGTGTGTGTATTATAATTAAATATTTTATCATTTTGGTGATCAGCATCTTTTGAGAAGTTGTAAATATCCCAAGCTTCTAAACTAAAACCTGCTTTCTGTAATTTAATATAATAGTCGAACTCTCTATATTCTCCGTTAAATCCAGCACCTCCCCATAATCCAAATGTTAATAATTGGTTCTTTGTAGAAACATTTAAATCTACAGCCCCAAGTGCTGCACTTGTTACTTCGATGCCTCTCCAAAGGTGCATGTTTTTAACTTGAAATGTAAAATCTACCGGAGCAGTTCCTTGTGCATTTGCGGTAAGACACCCTACTGCTAATAATAGGCTTATTATAAATGATTTAATTTTCATAACTCTAAATTTTAAACGATTGAATAATGTATAAGCATAACATAAAGTCCTGTTGCAAGAAGCCCTCCAATGATAGGACCTACTACAGGTATCCATGCATAACCCCAGTCGCTATCTCTCTTATCTTTAATTGGAAGAAGAGCGTGTGCAATACGAGGAGGTAAGTCACGTGCTGGGTTAATCGCGTAACCAGTTGTACCACCTAAAGACATACCAATCGCAATAATTATTAGTGCTACAGGAAGAGGACCAGCTATTTTTGCTCCACCTACTAAGAATATCGCAATAATTAGCATAAAAGTACCAATGATTTCTGATAAGCAATTGTAAAATGGATTTCTGATTTCAGGAGCAGTACAGAATACAAAAAGCTTTAAGTTATTATTTGTCTCTGCATCAAAGTGTGGTTTGTAGAAATAGTATACAAGACATGCTCCAACAAATCCACCTAGCATTTGTGCTACGATATATCCTGCTACTAAACCAGGAGTTGCTTGAAATAAGCCAGCTAGATAGAGCGCAATTGTAACAACCGGGTTAAGATGTCCACCCGAATCTCCAGCAATATAAGCTCCCGCAAAAACTGCAAGTCCCCATGCTATTGTTATTACTACCCATCCAGAGTTTTGTCCTTTAGTCCCTTTTAATAAGACGTTTGCTACGACACCGTCACCTAAAAGAATAAGTACGGCTGTCCCGATGAATTCGAGAATAATTCTTGAGTCCATAAATGTGTTTTTTTATATTAGATAATAGGTTAAATTACTTGATCCAATCTTGAGCACGATAAATAGCCGCTGCCCATTTACGTTTGGCTAGTTGCATGTCATGTTTAGTGTCTGGAGAAAATACGTTATCTATAGACCACTGTTTACTTATTTCGTCAATGTCTTTCCAGTATCCAACAGCTAGTCCTGCAAGGTATGCTGCACCAAGTGCTGTTGTTTCAATGCTTTTTGGTCTTATAACTTTTTGACTCAATACATCTGCTTGGAACTGCATTAATAAATTATTTCTTGAAGCTCCACCATCAACACGCATCTCTTTAAGTCCAATACCAGCGTCAAGAATCATCGCATTAATAACATCCATTGTTTGATATGCAATACCTTCAAGTGCGGCTCTTGCAATATGAGCTGCTGTTGTACCTCTAGATATACCTGTTATAGTACCACGAGCATACTGATCCCAATATGGAGCCCCTAATCCTGTTAGAGCAGGAACGAAATAAACATCTCCACTATCTGGCACCTGTTTAGCAAGCTCTTCTATCTCTGCCGATGACTTAATTATTCCTAAACCATCTCTTAGCCATTGAACCGTAGCTCCACCCATAAAGATACTTCCTTCTAGTGCATAGGTAACCTCTTTACCAATTTTCCAAGCTATCGTACTTAAAAGGTTGTTTTTAGATGTTACGGGTTGGTTTCCTGTATTCATAAGAATAAAACACCCTGTTCCATAAGTGTTTTTAACCATACCTGGCTTAATACACATTTGTCCAAATAATGCTGCTTGTTGGTCACCTGCAATACCTGCAATAGGTACTTCATGTGCAAAAATAGTAGTTTTAGTATGGCCGTATATTTCGCTAGATGAAGCCACCTCTGGAAGCATAGCTGCTGGAATATCAAATAGCTTTAAAAGATCTTCATCCCACTGTAAAGTGTGGATATTAAATAACATTGTTCTTGAGGCATTTGTCACATCAGTGATATGTTTTTCTCCTCTAGTCAACTGCCAAACAATCCAACTATCTACAGTACCGAAAGCTAATTCTCCACGCTCAGCTCTTTCTCTAGCACCTTCAACATTGTCTAAAATCCATTTTACTTTGGTTGCACTGAAATAAGCATCAATAATAAGTCCCGTTTTATCTTTAATAAAAGGAATTAGTTCAGCTTCTTTTAGTTTGTCGCAATATTCAGCAGTTCTTCTGTCTTGCCACACGATTGCATTATATACAGGATCTCCAGTTTTTTTGTCCCATACAATAGTTGTTTCACGTTGGTTGGTAATACCAATTCCAGCAATATATTTGCCATTGATACCAATCTTTGTAATTGCTTCTGCTGCAACAGATGCTAAAGATGACCAAATTTCATGTGGGTCGTGTTCTACCCAACCGCTATGTGGGAAGATTTGTGTAAACTCTTTTTGTGCGACTGATCGAATCTCTCCAGAGTGGTTAAAAACGATTGCTCTTGAGCTTGTGGTACCGGCATCAAATGCCAAGATGTACTTTTCGTTTGCGTTCATAATGGTTAAATTTAAGGAATTTATTTTTTAGATTTATTTTGTATAATAATCAGTGTGAATGATTACATTTTTGTGATTAATTTAATGGTCTTATATCGTGAAACTCTTTACAAGAATATTCATTTGGGTTAACTTTCGGAAATATATAGATATTATTTTTTATATACAAATAAAAACGTAATTAAATAGAAATAATTCGAAGCATAAATAAGCTGAAACGGAACTAAAGTTCTTAGAATGTTCTTTTATTGTTTCGATAAAAAAAATAACGTAACTTTGACTAGTCATTTTAAGAATGATGTATATCTTGTTAAATACACACACAATATCTAATACTAAATTTTAAAAAACAGTAAACATGAGTAGTATAGCACAAAGGCATAAGTATATCTTAAATCAACTTAAGATAGAGGGGTTTGTGAAGGTCCAAGACTTGAGCGAAGCATTGGACGTATCAGAAGTAACAATTCGCAAAGATTTGCGTTTGCTTGAAAGCAAAAAACTTTTAATACGTAACCATGGTAGTGCAAGTGCATTGAGCTCTTTAATTACAGATAAGCATATTGATGAAAAGGAAAAACTATATTCGGAAGAAAAAAAGCGTATCTCGGAAGCTGCAAATAACTTGTTAGAACCAAATGATAAAATTATAATTGCTTCAGGTACAACGCTATTGTCTTTTGCTAACCATATCGATATTCAGAAAGCATTAACAGTAATAACTTCTTCTGTAAAGGTTTCCTTAACACTCTGTTACCATCCTAATATAGAAGTTGTACAGCTAGGAGGTACTATGAGAAAAAATTCAGTATCTGTTATAGGACACTATGCAGAGCAAATTCTAAGTACTTTGGCATGTAATAAATTATTTATAGGTGTTGATGGAATAGATCTTAATTATGGGTTAACTACAAGTAATATGTCAGAGGCTTATATAAACCAAAAGATGATAGAGGTTTCAGATAAGGTTGTTGTACTTACAGACTCATCTAAGTTTGGGCAAAGAGGCTTTTGTAAAATATGCGACTTTAATAACATTCACCATATCATAACCGATGCAAATGCACCTGCACATATGGTTGATATGATTAGAGAAATGGGTATTGAGGTAACACTTGTATAGTAGAATATAATAGTATAATTGTGATAATAGCCCCACTTTAA
>JASLCG010000140.1 GCA_030151885.1 Bacteroides sp. | reverse complement strand
GTGGTGCCAGCTGGATTCGAACCAGCGACACAAGGATTTTCAGTCCTTTGCTCTACCAACTGAGCTATGGCACCGTTGTATCTCTTTTGCGTGTGCAAATATAGATCAAATAGCTTTATAAAACAAAATAAAAAGGTGAGAATTTTCATATAAATCTCACCTTTTTTATATTAGTGCAATTAACTATTTGTTTTTAAGAGGGTTCCAGCCTTGGGCTTGCAACTCAATTTCATTTCCATCGTGTGTAACAATTGCATATCCTAAAGAGTTTTTTGTAATATGCCCTATAACTTTTACTCCATCGATTTGGGTTACTTTCTCGTGGTCAGTAATAGGAACTGTAAATAATAGCTCATAGTCCTCACCACCGTTAAGTGCACAAGTAAGTGCAGACATATTAATCTCTTCAGCCATAATTGCTGTTTGGTAATCGATAGGAAGCTTATCAGCATAAATTCTACACCCTGTATTACTTTGTGTGCAAATATGCATTAGTTCGGATGATAAACCATCCGAAACATCCATCATGGCTGTAGGAACAACATTTATCTCTGCTAGCTTAGCTATAATTTCTTTTCTTGCTTCTGGTTTCAGTTGTCTTTCCAAGATATATTCTTTTCCCGAAAAATCTGGTTGAACATCCTCTTGCTTACTTTTACTGAAGACAGCTTTCTCTCTTTCTAATAATTGAAGTCCCATATAGGCAGCTCCAAGATTACCAGTAACACAAATTAAATCTGTCTCTTTAGCTCCACTTCGCAATACAGCTTTATCCTTGTCAACTTCACCTATACAAGTAATGCTTATAGCAAAGCCTGTAAGAGAAGAAGTTGTATCACCACCAATAATATCTACACCATAATTATCGCATGCCATTCTAATACCTTCATAAAACTCATCAATATGTTCTATTGTGAATCTTTTAGAAATAGCTATTGAAACAGTAATTTGTTTAGGATTACCATTCATAGCGTATATATCAGAGAAGTTTACTACAGCCGACTTATATCCTAAATGCTTAAGAGGAGTGTATGTTAAGTCAAAGTGTACCCCTTCCATTAACATATCCGTAGTAACTAAAATATCCTTGTCTTTAGAATAGTTTAGTATTGCAGCATCATCACCAACACCTTTAACAGACGATTGGTTTTTTAGTTTAATATCTTCTGTCAATCTTTTTATAAGACCAAATTCTCCGATAGTTGATATTTCTGTACCCATTCAGTTTTAAGCTCTATTAATTAGTTCACGCATAATTGTAGTCATTTTAGGTTGTGCAGCATCTGCAGCCTTTTGTACTTCTTCGTGCGAAGCTTCTACAATTTGACCTTCAATACCTAAGTCAGTAATTACTGACATTCCAAATACACGGATACCAGCATGTGTTGCTACAATAACTTCAGGTACAGTAGACATACCAACAGCATCAGTACCCCAAATTCTAAACATTTTGTACTCTGCTGGAGTCTCAAAAGTTGGTCCTTGCGTGCCTAGATATATTCCTTGTTGTACTTTAATTCCTTTTTCTTTTGCAATTTCTTTTGCTTGAGCTATTAACTCTGCATCATAAGCTTGGCTCATGTCAGGGAATCTATCTCCATAGATATTTTTACCTCTTAGAGGATGCTCTGGGAAAAAGTTAATATGATCAGTAATAATCATTAAGTCCCCAATAGAGAATGCTGGATTAACACCTCCACAGGCATTTGAAACAAATAAAGTGTTAATTCCTAGCTCTTTCATAACTCTAACAGGGAATGTAACTTCCTTCATTGAATAACCTTCGTAGTAGTGGAAACGGCCTTGCATCGCCATTACATCTTTCTCTCCTAGTTTACCAAAAATTAATTTTCCACTATGACCTTCCACAGTTGAAACGGGGAAGTTAGGGATTTCATGGTAGTTAATTTCGTATTTATCTTTAATTTCGTTTACTAGGCTACCTAGTCCTGTACCTAATATAATAGCTGTTTCAGGACTTGTTGTCATTCTGTTTTTAATAAACTCAGCTGTTTCTTTGATCTTCTCTAACATAATCTAAAATGTTTTTAAGGAATGCCTCTTCTCTATTTTGAAGTATATCAACTTCTATAGGCAGATAATAGATGTCTTTTTTTACTTCATCGCTAAGATGAGTATTGTTCAATAATCTAGTAGCATCCTTTTCTGTTGTTATAATAATGTTATTATCTCCTTTTAACTGTTTAAATCTCTTTTCTATATTTTGTATGTCATCACTTTTAAAGTTATGATGATCTTTATATATAAGTGTTTCTACCTTACTGTTATGTTGCTTAAGCTTAGCAATCAGTGGAGTAGGGTTAGCTATACCAGAAACCAGTAAAACTTGGTCAAAAGTGTTTAACGAAGATAAGGAGAATTTTTTTATTTCACCTTGGCTGTATTCTGGAAAAACAGGATGAATATCACCATATATAAAGTTAGAAAAGAATAATCTTTGGAAGGGATATAGCGCTAAACGCTTAGCAGCGATGTTAAAATCTATTGGTTTGATTAAATCACCACATTTAGTAACTATAACTATATTAGCCCTGTTTTTACTAGAAAAAGGCTCTCTCAATCTACCTGCAGGTAGTAACTTATCTTCACAAATAGGCCTATTATAGTCTGCTAAAAGAATATTTAAGCCAGCTTTTACGTATCTATGCTGATAGGCATCGTCCAGTAAAATAACGTCAATTCTAGGTTCTTCAAGTTTTAGTAAGTGTTTGATGCCTCTTCTTCTATTCTCATCTACAGCTACAGTAACATTCGGGAACTTTTGTTTAATTTGAAAAGGTTCATCGCCTATTGTTTCGGCAGTACTGTTTTCATTGGCCAATATATAACCCTTAGTTTTTCTTTTATAGCCTCGACTTAGTACTGCTACATTATATTGAGATTGTAAATGTTTAATTAAAAACTCTGTATGAGGCGTCTTTCCTGTTCCACCTACGGTAATATTCCCAATACAAATAACAGGAATAGGAAACTCTTGTTGTTTTAATATTTTTAAATCAAATAGTTTGTTCCTTATTCTAACCCCTATTCCATATAAAAACGAAATAGGTAATAGCCATTTTTTCGTTTTTACCTTTTTATTATTATTCATATTGATTGTCTCCTTAAGCCTTTAATTATTGAATATTAAGAGTATATGGTAATCGTGCTTGTAAAATAGACTCTTTAGATAAAGCTTCTAAACGTCTAGTTTCATCTATAATATTTTTTACATCTTTACTTAATAAACGTGTCTCTATAACATCAGATAAAGAACTGTTTATAAGTTTAGTGAAAAAGTCCGTTTCTGCTGGATATTTCTTAAGTCTGTAATGCTCTATGTTTGCATCGTTTACAACTAGTCGTATAGCTTCATCTATTCCTCCAAGCATATCTACCAATCCTAGTTCTTGAGCTCTTTTACCTGTCCATACTCTGCCTTCTGCTATTTTTTTGATATCTTCTGTACTCATATGTCTGCCATCAGCACAGCGTTTTATAAAGAGTTCGTATCCTCCATTAACATAACTTTGTAAGATATCTTTTTCTTCTGGGGTAAAGGCTCTTCCAAGCGAACCAAAATCTGCATGTTTGTTTGTTTTAACTGTATCGAATGTAATCCCTATAGATTCTGTTAGTTTTGCTGTATTAGGAATCATAGCAAATATCCCGATAGAACCTGTTAATGTTGTTGGCTCTGCAACGATACAGTCGGAAGCAGATGATATGTAATAACCACCAGATGCAGCATAGTCTCCCATTGAAACAGCTACAGGCTTTTTAGCTTTTAAATCTTTAATAGCTTTCCAAATCTGTTCAGAACCATATGCACTACCTCCTGGAGAGTTAACACGAATTACTACTCCTTTTATTTTATCATCTTTTTCTAATTTCTTCAAGTCTTTAATAACTTGAGAGGCATTTATTAGACCGTCATTATTATATGCTGGAGCAGAATCTACAATTGCACCTTCTGCATAGTAAATAGCTATAGTTTTAGCCTCTTTGTGTATATCCTCTTTAACAGACCTCATCTGTTTAAGAGTAACTTTTTTTATCTTTTCATTACCACTAATATTCTCTAATACTTTATTGATATCGTTTCTATAGACTACGCTATCTGCCAAGTTCTGTTTTACATAAAAATCTCCTGTTTTAAAGGTCAGCATTTGATCTGCTAAGGTATTTAATTGCACTTCAGGAATTGATCTTGATTTAGAAACGGAAGTAACTATTTCTGTCCAAATGTCATTTAAGAAAACTTGTACTTGCTCTTTACTTGCAGCACTCATTTGCTCTTGAGTATATGGCTCTACTGCCGATTTGTAGGTCCCAACTTTGAAAATTTGCATCTCTACACCAATCTTTTTAAGTAAGTTAGTATAAAAAATAGGGTTTGACGCTAATCCAGCCCAATGTATACTGCCTTGAGGGTTTACATACAAATTATCAGCTACAGATGCTAAGTAGTATGCACCTTGTGTATATTGGTCTGCATATGAAACAATGTATTTTCCGCTTTTTTGAAAATCTACCAATGCATCTCTTATTTCATTAAGTGATGACATACCCGCATTTAAGCTCCCCATATCAAGATATATACCACTGATGTTGTCGTGAGATTTAGCTTTCTTTATAGCGTTCAATATGGCATCTAAAGATAGGTTATTTTCATCTTTTAGATAGCCTAATAAAGAGGCCTCACTACCACTTCTTTCTGTAAGAGTACCACTTAGTTTTAAAACTAAAATAGATTCATTGTTTATTTTAACTTCGCTATCCGAACTAGACGATGCTACAATTGCAATAGTAAGTACAAATAATAAAATAAAGCCAATGATACTGGTAGCTATAATACCGGTAATTGTGGCTAAGGTATATTTCAAAAAATCTTTCATGATATTGTTTTTATGTTTCGTATCTAACAAAGATAAAAAAAGCTATTGAATAAAAATGTTATAGCTTAATTAAAATCTTTTACATATTTATCCTAATCACTTGTCAAATATGTAATTGACTTATCTTTATGATATAGCTTGAGGAGTGATTTTTTTAACTAAACCTTGATATATTACTTGGGCGGATTGGCTTTTACCACAATAAGAAATCAGTAGGGTAGTTACTTATAAATTCTTGTAAATATTCTCTAGAATATTCTTGCTCTGAAGGGTAGTTTGCAACATCATTCTGGTTAGATTCTAAAAATAAAATATGATATTCTGCCTCCTCCAGTAAGTTTGGGTAGTTTTTCTTGTATATAGTGTAAATTGTAGACCCTAATATGTTGTTTCTATTTTGAATTATAAAATCCTTGATAAGTTCTTGGTGTTCGTTTAAAATATAGTCTTCAATTTGATTCGAAACTCCTTTTGGTAGGTTTGTTCTTATTTTTTGTTCTAGAGAGTTATTCTCTTCATAGAAACTATAAAGCTTATTATTTAAAGGTGTACCAGAAATAGATAAAGATGTAGTGTTTAAATTGACATATATATCTCCAGACTCCATTATTAATGGGGTTAATGGAATATTATCCATAAATATGGTGGCTACTTGTGGAGATTTACTGGTTAGATGTCCCTTCATAGAGAAAGAGCCATGTATAATATTAGCTGAATCTAAAACAGCCCAACAATTATTATCGTAGGTTTTAAGAAGAATTTGCTTGCCATTAAGATTTCCTAAACTTGCAGTGCCTTCAATGTTGTATTTGGCAGAACATGCAGATACTATAATAGCAACAAACGATAGCGAAAAAACAACAATTCTTTTCATATTACTCTTTCCTTTAGAATTCGATTCAAAATGCTTCCAAAAATACATACTTGCTTACCAAGCAGAAACTTTTTTATTATTATTTACACATTCTGCTATTCTTTTATTTAATATTCCTTATAAAGCGTCTTGCTTATGGGTTACTTTTGTTTAGTTTAATTATTTTTGCACCTATGTTAAAATAATATGATACAAAATATCATTTTTTTTTGAAGTTGTAATATAGAAATGACAACTTTTAATCTTAAAAAATACTATTTATGGCTACAACATATGCTCCTTTTGCTAAACCACTATATGTAATGGTAAAATCTGTGGGTTCTGTATGTAATTTGGCTTGCGACTATTGTTACTACTTAGAAAAAGCCAATCTGTACAAAGAGAACAGGAACCATGTCATGAGTGATGAGCTTTTGGAGAAATTCGTTAAAGAATATATAGAGTCGCAAACAATGCCACAGGTTATGTTTACTTGGCATGGTGGAGAAACTTTAATGCGACCAATATCTTTTTATAAAAAAGCTATTGAACTACAAAAAAAATATGCTAGAGGAAGACAAATCGATAATAGCATACAGACCAATGGTACATTATTAACAGATGAGTGGTGTGAGTTTTTTAAAGAGAATAACTGGTTGGTAGGTGTGTCTATAGATGGACCTCAAGAGTTTCATGACGAATACCGTAAAAATAAACAAGGAAGACCCTCTTTCTTAAAGGTAATGAAAGGGGTTTCATTATTGAAAAAACACGATGTAGAGTGGAATGCATTAGCTGTTGTTAATGATTTTAATGCAGATTATCCACTAGATTTTTATCGCTTCTTTAAAAGTATAGGATGTAAATACATTCAATTTACTCCGATTGTTGAAAGAATTACAAAACATAGTGATGGCAGACATTTAGCCTCCTTAAAAGATAAAGAGACTTATCCTTTAGCAGATTTCTCTGTATCTCCAGAACAATGGGGTAACTTTTTGTGTACTATATTCGACGAGTGGGTAAAAGAGGATGTTGGAACTTATTTTATTCAACTATTTGACTCGACTCTTGCTAACTGGGTAGGGCAACAGCCAGGGGTTTGTACTATGGCTAAAACTTGTGGACATGCTGGAGTGATGGAGTTTAATGGAGATGTTTACTCTTGTGACCATTTTGTATTTCCCGAATATAAGCTCGGAAACATATATGAAAAGACTTTAGTTGAGATGATGTATAGTCCAAGACAAAGTAAATTTGGACAAGATAAGTATGATTCACTACCTCAACAATGCAAATCGTGCAACTTCTTGTTCGCTTGTAATGGAGAGTGCCCTAAAAATAGATTTGCACAGACTATAGATGGTGAGCCAGGTTTGAACTACCTATGTAAAGGGTATTATAAGTTTTTTAAACATGTGGCGCCTTACATGGAGTATATGAAGAAAGAATTAGAAAATAAGCAGGCTCCTGCCAATGTTATGAGTGCTATAAAACAAGGAATATTATAAAAGAATAATCATAAATTAACTAAAACAAAAAATGACAAAATTTAAAATGAGCCTTATGGCCTTTTTGTTCCTATTTGTAGGAAATGTTAAGGCAGATGAAGGTATGTGGTTATTGCAAATGATGCAAGAACAACATTTAATGGATCAAATGAAAGAGAGTGGGCTGGCTCTAGAAGCTTCAGATATATATCAGCCTAACGGTGTATCTTTGAAAGATGCTGTAGGTATCTTTGGTGGAGGTTGTACAGGAGAGATAATTTCTGAAAAAGGTCTTATCTTAACCAATCACCACTGCGGATATGGATCTATTCAAAAATTAAGTAGTGTAGAGCACGACTACCTAACAGATGGCTTCTGGGCTAAAAGTAATAGTGAAGAGTTACCAGCTCCAGGACTTAAATTTGTTTTCATTGATCGTATTGAAGATGTAACCGAAATTATAAATAATAAAATAGCTAATAAAGAGATTACATTAAACCAATCTTTCTCTAATAAAAAACTTGCTGATATTGCTCAAGAACTATTTAAAGAGAGTGATTTATATGGTAAAAAAGGTATCTCTGTACAGCTTTTACCTTTCTTTGCTGGTAATAAATATTATATGTTCTTCAAAAAAACATATTCAGATGTAAGAATGGTAGCTGCACCACCTTCATCAGTAGGTAAATTTGGTGGAGAAACAGACAACTGGACTTGGCCAAGACATACTGGAGACTTCTCTATGTTTAGAATTTATGCTGATGCAGAAGGAAATCCTGCTGATTATGATGAGGCAAACACTCCTCTTAAAACAGAAAAACATTTAGCTATATCGCTTAAAGGTCTTCAAGAAGGAGATTATGCTATGATTATGGGATTCCCAGGTAGTACTAGTCGCTATTTAACAGTTGCTGAAGTAAAGGAAAGAATGACTGCTATTAACGAGCCTCGTATTGCTGTAAGAAGTGTTCGTCTAGAAGTACTTAAAGAAGTAATGAATAATAGCGATAAAATACGTATTCAATATGCAAATAAATATGCTGGATCTTCTAACTACTGGAAGAACTCAATCGGTATGAATAAAGCAATTATTGATAATGATGTATTAGGTGATAAAGCTAAACAAGAAATTGCTTTTGAAAAATTTGCTCAACAAGAAGGAAACGCTCAATATCTAGGAACAGTACAAAGCATCAGTAATATTGTAGCGGCTCAAGCCCCACATAAATATCAGATGACGGCTCTAAGTGAAACTTTCCTTAGTGGTATTGAATTTATAAGTCCTTTCTATCTGTTTAAAGATTTAAAAACAGCTTTAGAAGAAAAAGATAAAGAAAAAGTAGACTCTATAAAGGAAGCTTTAGTACTTTCTTTTGAAGCAATTCATAACAAAGATTATGATCACGAAGTAGATAGAAAAGTTGCTAAAGCATTATTCCCTTTGTATTCAACTTTGGTTGATGAGGCTAATCGTCCAGATATCTATCAATTAATAGATCAAAAATATAAAGGTAATCTTGATAAGTTTATTGATGATATGTACAATAAATCAATCATGGCGTCTAAAGCTAATTTTGATAAGTTTATTGCTAAGCCTAGTGTTAAGGCAATTGATAGAGATTTATCAATTAGATACACTGCATCTGTAGTAGAGAAATATCAATCAATTTCTGCCGAACTATATACTTATTCAGATAAACTAAATGAACTACATAAAACTTATGTAAGAGGATTAGGTGAAATGAAATTACCAAAACCATCGTATCCTGATGCTAACTTTACTGTGCGTTTAACTTATGGTAATGTAAAATCATATAGTCCAAGAGATGGTGTATTCTATAAATATTATACAACTACTGATGGTATCTTGGCTAAAGAAGATCCTAATAACAGAGAGTTTCATGTACCTGCTAAGTTAAAATCATTAATCTTAAATAAAGATTTTGGTAGATATGCACTACCTACAGGAGAGATGCCTGTGTGCTTCCTGACAACAAATGATATTACAGGTGGTAACTCTGGTAGCCCTGTTTTAAATGCAAATGGAGAACTTATAGGTTGTGCATTTGATGGAAACTGGGAATCTTTAAGTGGTGATATTAACTTTGATGATAATTTACAGCGTTGTATTAATCTAGATATTCGTTATGTACTATTTATTTTAGATAAATTGGGTGACTGTGGATATTTAATGGATGAAATGACAATAGTAGAGTAATTATAAGAAGAATAAAAGGGTTAAAGTGTATATTGTAAAATAACACTTTAACCCTTTTACTTTTTAAATACATTTTTATGAAGAAGAAATTATTAATTGGCCTATTCTCTTTAAGTAGCCTTTTTGCGTATGCTGATGAAGGTATGTGGTTGCTGCCTGATTTAAAAACTCAAAATGCAGCTACTATGTTAGAATTAGGTTTAGAAATTCCTATTGATTCTGTATATAGTGAAACAGGAATATCAGTAAAAGATGCCATAGTACACTTTGGAAGAGGATGTACGGGTGAAGTTGTATCCTCTAGAGGACTTGTTTTTACAAATCATCATTGTGGATATGGAGCTATTCAAAAACTTAGTAGCGTACAAAATGACTATCTAACTGATGGGTATTGGGCTATGAAAGACGAAGAAGAGCTTCCTTGTGAAGGCTTAACTGTAACTTTTATTGATAAAATTCTTGATGTAACTGCTTATGTTCAGGCTGAACTGAATAAAAATCAGAAAGAAAAAGATCAAAACTTTTTATCAACTAAGTTTCTAAATAAAGTAGCAGATCAATTTGTTGTTGATAATAAAATAGATGTAACACCTTTTACCGAAATCGAATTGAGACCTTTCTATGGTGGAAATCGTTATATGCTATTTATTAAAACAGTACATAAAGATATACGGTTAGTAGGTGCTCCACCTTCTTCTATTGGGAAGTTTGGTGCAGACTCTGACAACTGGATGTGGCCTAGACATACAGGAGATTTTTCTGTATTTAGAGTCTATGCAAATGCTGACGGATCTCCTGCAGAGTATTCTGAAACAAATGTTCCTCTAAAGCCTAAAAAACATTTATCTATTAATTTAGGAGGTGTTCAAGAGGGTAAATTTACTTTCTTAATGGGTTTCCCTGGAAGAAACTGGAGATACATGATTGCTGATGAGGTGCAAGAGCGAATGGAAACAACAAATTTCCTACGTAAGAATGTTAGAGATAAACGTCTAGCTGCATTAATGAATGAGATGCAAAAAGATGATGCAGTAAGAATTCACTATGCTAGTAAATACGCTGGATCTGCAAACTATTGGAAAAATGCTATTGGTATGAATGAAGGCCTTGTACGTCTTGGCGTAATTGATACAAAGAAAGAACAACAAAATCAATTGCTTAACTACGGACGTCTTGTAGGTGACAACTCTTATCAAGAGGCATTTAATGTAATAAGTAGTATTGTAGCTAAAAGAAGAATGCCAAAACTTCATAGAGAGGCTTTAGCTGAGTGTTTTCTAACTGGTCTGGATTATACTAACATTCCTTCTACTAACAGACTACTCGAAGCTTTGAATAATAAAGATAAAGATCTTTTAAGTATTGAAATAGAGTTACTTAAAGAGAATGGAAAAGCTTACTTTAAAAGTGTTCCTTATCCAAATGTTGAGAAGCATGTAGCTCACGATCTTATCGCTGTTTATAAAGAGATTATTCCAGAGTCTGAGCAAATAAAGATGCTTGTAAACGACAATAAAAAGTATAAAGGAGATATCGATAAGATATTAATAGACCTTTTTGAAAACTCTATCTTTGCATCAGAAGAGCATTTCAATAAGTTTGTTGAAAAACCATCTGCTAAAATTTTACGTAACGATCCACTAATTTTATTCACTAAAGAGATTAAAAGTAAAATGGATGCTACAAGAGATGAAATGGCAGATATGGACCTAGCATATAGTTTAGCTCATAAAACATGGGTAGGGGGAATGATGAAGTTTAGAATTGAAAATAATATACCAATCTACCCAGACGCTAACTCTACTTTAAGGTTAACTTATGGACATGTACGTGGATACTCTCCTAAGGATGGTGAGTTGTACTCATATTATACAACGCTTAAGGGAGTAATGCAGAAAGAAGATCCTAACAACTGGGAGTTTGTGGTGCCAACGAAACTAAAAGAGCTATATAATAAGAAAGATTATGGTAGATATGCTAATGAAAAAGGTGAAATGCCAATCTGTTATATAGTTGATACAGATAACACAGGAGGAAACTCAGGAAGTCCAAACATGAATAGTAAAGGAGAGCTTATAGGTATTGGCTTTGATCGAAACTATGAGGGATTAACTGGTGATATTGCATTTAGACCATCTTCTCAGCGTGCAGCTGTAGTAGATATTAGGTACGTATTATTTATTATTGATAAGTTTGCTGGTGCAACTCGTATTATCGATGAATTAACAATTGTTGAGTAGATTTGTATCTCTATAGGAATCTTGTTGTGAACAAACTTTTATTAATCTGCGTTCTATTACTAAATTAGTCGTGATATATACAGTTTAATATTAAGATAGAAGATGGAAAAGTTTAAAGATGTGATATTATCAGATACTCCAACGTTAGCACAATTCTCAGCTGAATGGTGTGGCCCTTGTAAAGCAATGGGACCAGTAGTAGCTAATGTTAAAAGTAAAATTGGCGAAAAAGCTAGAATTTTAAAAATTGACGTGGATAAGTATAATGAACTTGCAGCTGAATATCGCATTCAGACAGTTCCTACATTTATTATATTTAAACAAGGTCAACCTTTATGGAGGCACTCTGGCATGATTCAAGAGAAAGAATTGCTAGCTATGTTAGAAAACTACTTTTAATTGTTAATGAAATTATATTAAAATGAGAAAATACTTATTGATATTAGGACTCTTTGTAGCAGTAACTGCAGGTTTTGCTTTTACATTGGTGGAAAGCCCTGCTACTGATATTACAGAGGCTGTTAAAAAGAAAGAAAATAAGGTTGTCCAAATGAATTTAGAGCTCTTCAAAAATCAAGTATTTGATTATGAAACTCAAAAGGAATGGAACTTTAAAGGTAATAAACCTGCAATTATTGATTTATATGCAGATTGGTGTGGACCTTGTCGTATGATAGCTCCAATTCTTAAAGATTTGGCTTTAGAATATGATGGAAAAGTTGACTTCTATAAAGTCAATGTAGATAAGGAGAGAGAATTAGCTCAGTTATTTAATGTAACAAGTATTCCTCTACTAGTATTTATTCCTAAAAATGGAATACCTAAACTAGCACCAGGTGCACAAGATAAGGCTGCTTATAAAAAAATGATTGATGAATTTTTATTAGAGAATAAATAAGTAGTTAATACATTATATACGTATAATTAAAGCGAGATGGCTCAATGCTATCTCGCTTTAATTATTTTAATAATATATGAGATATACTTTTAAAAGGGCTATGTTCCGACAAGTAAATTCTTACTCTACACTACACGAATTGCTTGTCGCCGACATACTCCAGTTATGTTGCCGATAAGCCAGAG
>JASLCG010000125.1 GCA_030151885.1 Bacteroides sp. | reverse complement strand
TACATTAATAATGTATCGGCTTTTCGTTGTTTGAAAGTATAATTAATTAAATTAAAAGAGAGTAACGTCTTTTATCGCTTCTCTTCTTTATTTCCTTCTTGTTCTTCTCCTCTAGCTACAAGATTTCTAAAATCTCTAGGGTAAGGTAGTTCAAACTTCATAAGTTCGTTTGTAACAGGGTGTCTAAACCTTACTAAGAATGCATGAAGTGGCATACGCTTTAGTGGAGAAACAAATTTACCATATCTTCTGTCGCCTAAAAGAGGGAAACCGATATGAGCCATTTGAATTTGTATTTTATTATTTCTGTCTTCAAGCTGATCAAACTCTAGCATAGATAGTCCGTTTGCACGTTTAATGACTCTGTACTTAGTATATGCTTTAATTGCATCTTCAGGTGCATCTTCGGGAGTCTCTCCAAATTGGAGCGCTCTATCTTGATCTATCCAAGAAACCACACTTCCTTTATCGTTTGGAATTTCACCCTCTACAATACCTACTAGCGTGTAGTTTATGATGAATTGTTTCCAACGCTCTTGGAAGTTTCTTTTTGTTTTCTCGTCTTTAGCGTATATCATAATCCCCGACTCTTCTTGTTCAAGTTTATGGATAAGATATACTTCAGCTTTATGATTTGTTCTTTTTAGGTAGTTGTTCAGGATTATTTGGATTGATTTTCCTTTTCTTCCTGCTGACATAGCGCTAAGTAGTCCAGCTTTTTTATCAACTACTAATATGTATGCATCTTCGTATAGAATGCTTACATCTTTGTTTTTAAACTCGGTTTTTTTGTGCTTAGTATTTAATATTTGCACTAAGTCACCTTTATTTAATTCGTGATTGTATTGAGAAATTATTTTCTTATTAACATAGACCTGTTTATTCGACAAAAAGGCTTTTAATGTTGTTCGGCTTGCATCGGGCATTTTTTCTGCCAAAAACTCCATTAAGGTCGAAGGCCTATTCACATGGTAGTTTGTGTATTTATTACGTGCTCTGGCGTAAAATCTACTATCTTTACTTTTCTCTTTCATTTCTTTTAATTTTTAATCTCTCTTTTCGAGCAGCACAACATTCTCAACGTGGTGCGTATGTGGAAACATATCAACAGGTTGTATTGCTATAACTCGATACTTTGGGTCTAGTAACTGAAGGTCTCTAGCCTGAGTAGCAGGATTGCAGCTAACATACACAATACGTTTGGGTTCTGCAAATAGAATAACATCAACTACATCCTGGTGCATACCTGCACGAGGTGGGTCTGTGATTATAACATCTGGTTGACCGTGTTGGTTGATGAAATCTTGTGTTAAGATGTCTTTCATGTCTCCAGCATAAAAGAGTGTATTGTCAATGTTGTTAATTTTAGCATTAACTTTTGCATCTTCTATTGCTTCGGGCACATACTCAATTCCTATTACTTGTTTTGCTTTTTTTGCTACAAAGTTTGCAATTGTACCAGTTCCTGTATATAGGTCGTAAACCAACTCTTCTCCTGTAAGTTTAGCAAAATTGCGTGTTACCTTATAGAGTTCGTATGCCTGAGTAGAGTTTGTTTGGTAGAAAGATTTAGGTCCTATCTTAAATTTAAGACCCTCCATCTGCTCAAACATGTGGTCGTTCCCTTTAAAAGTAAAGACATCTAAATCTGAATATACATCGTTCATTTTATTGTTGATGATGTATTGTAAAGAGGTAACTTGAGGGAATGACTCTGCTATAAAGGTTAGCATTTGATTCATTAGCTCTCTGTCTTGGTCTTCCACGACTTTACAAACTAAAATAACCATCACTTCTCCTGTGGTCGATGTACGAATTACTAAGCTTCGTAAAAGACCTTCTTGCGTTTTAAGGTCAAAGAAAGGGAAGTTGTTTTCGTAAGCATAGTCTCTTACCGCATTTCTTATTTTATTTGATATGTCGTCTTGTAACCAACATTTTTCAATAGGTAATACTTTATCAAATGCACCAGTAATATGGAATCCTAATGCATTCATTTGGTCGTATTTAACCTCTTGTGCCACCTCTTCTCTAGTGAGCCAGCGTTTATTTGAGAAAGTAAACTCTAACTTATTACGGTAAAAAGTTGTTTTTTCCGATCCTAAAATAGGCATTGGCTCTGGCAACTCTACCTTACCTATTCTGGTAAGGTTGTCCATGATTTGTTTTTGTTTGTATTTTATTTGTTCGTCGTATGGAAGTACTTGCCATTTGCAACCACCACATACGCCGTAGTGTTGGCAGAATGGAGTTGATCGTTTTTCACTGTACTCGTGAAACTTAACGGCCTCTCCTTCGGCATAATTTCTTTTTTTACGACGTAATTGAATATCTACTACATCGCCTGGAACCACATATGGTACAAAAATGACCATATCTTCAATCTTTGCTATGGCTTTACCTTCAGCAGCCACATCTGTAATCATTACCTTTTCCAATAAAGGGAGTTGTCTTCTCTTTCTTGCCACTCTAATTTTGTCTTTAAATTTGATGCAAAATTAGGTAAATTTTCAGAATAATAGCAGATGTGTGCCTATTGAATTACTATATATTAAGCTAATTCAACAACAAAAGGAGCCAGATACTCTTATTTTAGATTAAAAGAGGCTTTATAATAGTGTTATAAAGTAATATAGAGAAGGTAGTTGGACATCAGTTTTTTTGGCTAGTTGCCTTTTTTATTGCCAATCTTTAATTTAATAGGGGCAGTTGTAAGCTTATCAGTAGTTTTTATTGATAAGTTGTTTTAATTTGTAGAATTAAGGGTTGACTTAGACGTCATATTTAATTGTGGTTTAAAATAACAAAATGAGATTAGAAGATTTAAATAGATTAGAAGAGAAGTATATGTTTAAATATCCCACCTTATATAAAAGGCTTTGTTTAGATGGGATGTTGTATTGCGACGAGTATGCTACTAATAGACAAGCTGAAGATAATTTAAAATATAGTGATAGTCCGTCATTATTACTTTTTGGTTTCGATGTTGAGTTAATGTGTGCCAATGATATTGATGCACAAGTAGAATTGTGTAGGGGCAGTTCGTGCAATAATAAAGCGTGCGCTTTAATACCTTTAGCTCATAGTGCTGCTGGTGATAGGTATTGCTTTTTTACTGATGAGCTAGGAGAGGATGGAGAGATGCCTGTCGTCTTTGTTAGGCACGAGAGTAGTGAAGCCTACTATTATGCTAAGAACCTGCAAGACTTTATATTTCGTAATATGCTAGAAGCTGTTGTCTATTGTATAAAGGAGCGTGAAGATTTGGTCAATATTAAGAATATGTTAAGTACTCATTTAAGGTATCTTACAGTGAAACAACAACAGGTTTTACTAGATGTTTACAATAGACCTCTGAGCATATTTAACAGGACAGGCTCAGATGGTTTGTGTAAAGGTGAGTATATGGCTTTATTGAAACGAGAGGATTTGGAAAAGCTATTAAAAGAGGAGATGGATTCTGATAAACTTAATCAAGCATTGAATGTTTTGTTATAACTATTTGTATAATAGTGGTTTGGGTAATTTATGGAGAGGGCGTAAGTAGTCGTATTCCTTCAAAATTAATTATTGAGAAACTCCGTTTTAAATTCATATATATAAGTATATTTGTCGGGCAAAATTGAATACTAAATTCTTGAATGTATGAAAAATATTCGAAATGTTTTTATTGTAGGTTTGTTGGCTTTTACACTCCCTTTGTTTGGGCAAAATAAGCAGAAGGCACTTGCTTATTATGAAGATGCTATGGGATTACTGGAATCGTTAGATGGCCCAGATAAGTCTATTATAAACGAGGCTATTAATCTGTATAAGAAAGCAATTGGTGCAGATTCTAAATGTGTAGTTGCGTATGAGCAGCTAGCAAGCGAGTACTGTTCGTTAAATAATATACCACAGGCTGTGAAGTATGTTGATGAGGGGATTCATAACAACCCAGACTCACCAACTTTGTATTTAATAAAAGGAGTCTTATGTGAGGATCAGCAACAGGTTAAAGAGGCTAAGGACTTTTATATTAAAGCTCAGTCGTTATTTAAGAAAAAATTTAAACCAGGCACTATGACTTTTGATGAAGTTCTGTATTATGCTTTGACTTATTATCTATTGCAAAATCAAGATGCAGCTATCGATAAGTTTAAACAGTTGGCTGATCAGGGTGCTTTTAGTGATGCAGATTATGAGTGGTTTTATCCTCTTGGCATTGATACCTTGACCAATATGGAGTTGACAGATTTTATAGATCAGTCTATTACGAATAAGTATGGACTTAGATAAGAAATAACACCCATTTTATAATACTTGTATAGCGTATAATTTATTTAATAATTATACGCTATTTTTTATGGAATGAAGCCAAGCTATGGTTAAAAAGGGTATTAATTGTATTATAAATGTATTATTAGTCATATTTTATATGTTTAATATTCTTGACTAGTATTTTATTTTTTATATCTAACAGGTTGAATATGTATATACGGCTATTGGATTACCCATTTAAGGAGCCTAAAATATATTTTAACTGCTACTTCTGCTTAAAATGCTTTTATTTTATAATGCTTAAATTTGGCTGATAATTTTATAATCTTATAAAATGTTGCTCAATATAGGGGTTCATTACACTAGTTATAGTTTTATTTTCACTACATACATCTGTGTTATTGTAAAAGTAAATATCCAATTTGTAAAAATAAAAGAATGAACTGTTGAAGCAATTATTTGATTACTTGAATGCTGTTTTTATCCCTTAAATGGCCGTTTAATGTATTGTGAAGTGTTTTGTTGCTGATTTATAGTTAGTTATGTATATGGTTTTAAACCTGTTTTTGGCAATAAATTTAAATAAAAGTATAAAATAATGTAATAAAACTTTGGTCGTTATAAATATTGATATATCTTTGTAACACAAAAGCAATAAGTGTCCACTAATTAGACATTTTTATGTTTTTGAAGGATAAAACCTTAACTTGAAAATAGTATTACTAACTTAATTGGAAGAGACGGAATATATACGTGAGTATAGATTCCGTTTCGCTTTTTAAAGGGTTATTGTATTTCTATATTTAGGAATGTGTGTTTTAATATTGTTGCCATAGATTATGGGGTATGTGTTAAAACGTGATTGTGTTCTAAAGTAATTCTAATAACTTTCTAATTATGAATTAGACTTATTTATGTTAAAACCTTATACTTTTGCATTGTAGCAATAGTATTTAAAACAGATAAAAACGATTAAAATGAAGAAGAAAGTTTTCTTAGGTGGAATGTTTATTCTACTTCTTTTATCTGCATGTAGGAATGTGGAGGAGCAACAGCCAGAAGCATCTTACAAATATGTAGGAGATACGGTATATGTATCAAACAAAAGATTATTGGAAGAGAAAATTAAATTTACTGAAGCCCGAACAGAGATGATAACGAGAGAAGTTGTTACGGCGGGTACAATTCAGGCTATCCCTACTCAATATGCTTATATAGCGCCTCCGTTTGCTGGGAGAGTGGTGAAATCAAATTTAAAATTAGGAGAACGAGTTAGTAAGAACAAGGCTCTGTTTGAAATTATATCGTCAGACTTTACTTCTGCACAGAAAGAGTTTTTTCAAGCAGAATCTGACTTAACATTGGCTAGAACTAACTTAAAACGTCAGGAAGACCTAAAAAGTAATGGTGTAAGTTCTCAAAAAGAGTTAGACGAAGCATATAACGTGCTTTATTTGGCAGAGAAAGAGTATGAAAATGCTTATGCTGCAATGAGAGTGTATCAAGTAGATCCTAAAGGGATGAAACTAGGAGAACCTCTTGTTATAAGGGCACCACTAGATGGCGATGTTATTGAAAATAATGTAATTACAGGGCAGTATCTTTCTAGTGAGTCAGAGGCTGTTGCTGTAGTGGCAGACTTATCTAAAGTATGGGTTGTAGCACAGGTTAAAGAGAAAGATATACGATTTATACATGAAGGTGATAAAATGGACATTCATGTAGCAAGCCGACCAGGAGAGCCTATTGTAGGGAGTGTTTATCATATTGATGAGGCTATTGATGTTGAAACTCGCTCTATTAAGGTACTTTCTATTTGCGATAATCAAGATCATAGTTTAAAGTTAGGAATGTATGCAACGGTACACTTCTTTGATCAGCCTAACCCTTATGTAGTTGTACCCGAAAAAGCAATTCTACAAGGTGAAGATCATAGTTATATCTATGTAAAAGTAGGTGAAGGAAAATTAATGCAAGAACCAGTAAAAGTAATCTCTACTCATAATAATAAAGCGGTTATTACCGGAAATGTAAAAGATGGACAAGTTATTGTAGGAGAGGGTGGTTACTACTTTAAATAAAAGGAGAAGTAAATTATGTTTAAGAAAAGCTTTATGCTATTAACCATTCAGAAAAGATGGGTAATAGCACTATTATTTGGATTACTTGCCCTTTTTGGTTACTACTCTTGGAAGCAACTATCTATTGAAGCGTATCCAGATATAGCCGATGTTACTTCGCAAGTTGTAACTCAGGTTCCAGGATTGGCTGCCGAAGAGGTTGAGCAACAAATTACGATTCCATTGGAACGAGCATTAAATGGAATGCCAGGAATGCACGTAATGAGAAGTAAAAGTACCTTTGGTTTATCAATGATAACCATCGTATTTGAAGATGGTGTAGAGGATTATTGGAGCCGTCAGCGTGTACAAGAGAGAATCAATGAGGTTGATTTACCAGATGGTGCTACGGCAGAACTAGACCCATTAACATCGCCAACAGGAGAGATTTATAGGTATATTATAGAGAGTGATAATCATTCACTTAGAGAGCTTACAGATCTTCAATACTGGGTTATTATACCACGTATTAAAGAGGTGGCTGGTGTGGCAGATGTTAGTAACTTTGGAGGAATTACTACTCAGTTTCAAGTAGAGTTAGATCCGCATAAATTAGAGCAGTATAACCTGGCTTTGAGTGAAGTTGTTGAGGCTATTGAAAATAATAACTCGAATGTTGGTGGTAGTATTCTTAATAGAGGAGATTTAGGTTATGTAGTTCGTGGTATTGGACAGATTACCGACCTAGAAGACTTAGGAAAGATAGTGGTGAGCTCGGAACATGGAGTACCTATTTTTCTGAATGATTTGGGTAAAGTAAGGTATGGTAACCTAGAGCGTAAAGGAGTCTTAGGATATACCGATCGTGAGCGAGAATATCCAGAAAGTATTGAAGGTATTGTGCTGTTATTGAAGCACGAAAATCCATCAGTAGTATTAAAAGGTATTAAAGAGGCTGTAGATGAACTGAATAGTGAAATACTTCCTGAAGGGGTAAATATACATACGTTTTTAGATCGTACAGAGTTAGTAGAGACTACTTTGACTACAGTATCTACAACGTTACTTGAAGGAATGGCTTTAGTAATTATTGTGTTGATAGTCTTTCTTGGTAATTGGAGAGGGGCTTTACTAGTAGCAATTACGATACCTCTTTCTCTATTAATTGCTTTTGTGCTGATGCACTTTACAGATATACCAGCTAACTTGTTATCGTTAGGAGCGATAGATTTTGGTATAATTGTGGATGGGGCAATTGTAATGATGGAGACTATTCTGAAAAAGCGAGAAGACCATCCAGACGAAGAGTTAACAGAATCGTCTATTGCAACTCGTGTAAAACTAGTGGCTAAGCCTATTCTTTTTGCTACAGTTATTATTATTACTGCCTATTTACCACTGTTCGCTTTTGAGCGTGTAGAGAAAAAATTATTTACACCAATGGCTTTTACAGTGAGCTTTGCTCTGTTTGGTGCACTGCTTGTGGCACTGTTCTTAATACCAGGCTTAGGATATTCTTTATATAAAAAACCCTCCAAAATATACCATAATAAGTGGTTAGAGAGGTTAACTCTTAAATACTCTGGTATTATAGATGGTTTAGTGCATTTCCCAAAGAAGGTGATGGTATCGGTATTGGTGATTTTTGCTATGGCTATGGGACTAACTGTAATGGTGGGTAAAGACTTCTTGCCAACATTGGATGAGGGTTCAATTTGGCTACAAGTTAATTTGCCTCCAGGTATTACGATAGATAGATCTAAAGAACTTTCTGATACACTTCGTGCAAGAACAATGAAATACCCTGAAATTACTTACATTGCTGTACAGGCGGGGC
>JASLCG010000164.1 GCA_030151885.1 Bacteroides sp. | reverse complement strand
ACCCGCAGCATAATCGACCTTTCGGAACTGGTAGTGTTCCTGCTGTTGTTTCTTTTCGGCAGGATGCAGACCATATTTTGCTTCCAGTTCCCGTGTAATGTCCTTGCTTCGGCGATGTTCAAACTTATCATTGAGTTTTTTGCCGTTCTCGTCCACCCGCAGGGATACAATATGCAGGTGGTGGCGGTCGATGTCTTCATGCTTGTAAACTATGTAGGGCTGATTGCCATAGCCCAGTTTATCCATATACTCCTGTGCAATCTCCGATAGCTGTTCATCCGAAAGTTTATCGTCCGGGTGTGGATTCAGGGATATATGGATTATGGGTTTTTCAGTTTTAATGTCTTGGGGCAGGTGCATTTCAAAACTTTCCATGCAACGCTGGATGTTGAAATTACCGTCTTCACTTTCAAATATCAGGTTACTGAAAAGTACCTTTCCCTGTTCTTCATCGACCTTATTCTGATTGTATGCCAGCGCACCGAAAAGCGAACTACCCACATTTATTTTTGCAACCATCGCTGTTCAAATTCCTGTGTGAGTTCGATAATTTTCCGGCTTAATACCACCAGTTCTTCGGTCGCTTTTTCCAATTTATAGAGAAAAGAAAGGGCTTTCTTTTCGGTAAAATTGGAGTTCAGAGCCTTCACAATCTGATTATAGTTTACGCCGATTGCCCGGAATTGAGCGTAAAAAGTTGTCAGGCGTGTGTAATAATCGACTGCTGCCTTATCAATTTTTATCACTTTGAAAGAACCGCCAAAGATTCTTTCTGTGATAAAATGCGCTTTCGTCCGCATACCGGACTGTTCAAAGAGAGCCAAAAAACGGGCATGGTCAGTCGCATTGAAACTGACCGAATACCGGAAAACTGCCGGGTCTGCCTTTGGCTTTCGTCCTTTGCCACCGGATTGTGGCACATTAGATTTCTCTTTTCCCATACCATTATTTTTTAAAGGGTTTACGACTTCGGAGTACAACCCATCCCGGCTTGTCTGGGCAAGGGGTTCTAAGCTGCTGAAAGAATTTCAAGCTGCTGAGGACACACCTTGCTATTTGCACGGCGCAAATAAAATCCGTCATGGGACGGATTAGCAATTAGCCATAAGGTGAATGAACTCCGGGAAGCTACTGAACATATACCTTTTTATTGGTTCAGATAGGATTCCAGTGCAAAGTAACAGGGATTAATTGTGCTGTGCCATAGTGCATTATAGGACAAGCGAAGCCATCTAAAGCCATACGAAGCCATTTTCAAAAACGGACGGTTTTTCTCCATTTATTTGTTCTCAAAATCAGGATTGAAACAGATAAGTAAAGCGGTAAATACCGATAGAAATATTGGAATAAACCGGGCAATATGGAAAGACTGGTTTACTGATTTCAGGAAATCAAGAAATACTGGAATCAATATTTCAAGCAATCAATAAAACAATATGTCTGCAAGTCAATAAAGACAGATTGAATTAGAGATAACAATATGGAAATCAATACTGCATGGAATAAAGCAGTCAATCAATAATGAATAAAGAAATGCTTATAAAAATATACAAGAAAAGAAGAAGCCATCCGAAGATGGCTTTATTAGAGGCAGGGCGGGATTTGAACCCATGGAGCCTTCATCGTAATATATTGGTTACACTTACTGTTATCATGCGAACTTTCTGTTTCGGCCTGCCGCAACAGCCCCTACCGCCTTCATAATCGTTTTTTTCATACTTGACACCTCCTTTCCCAACATATTAAAGAGTGAAACCCCTCCCAGAACCAGCTGGAAGTACGTTGGCATTGGAAACCCAAGCGCGCATGACACTAAGCTTGTGATTACGACTAAGCGTCTTAATTGCTACAAAATTAACTAAATATTTCAAACTATTAAAATTAAAGAAATGAAGAAAGAAACATTATTCGTAGCCTTCTCCACCCAAAAAGGCGGGGTCGGCAAAACCACTTTCACGGTATTGGTAGCAAGCTATCTATATTACCTGAAAGGCTACAATGTAGCGGTTGTTGATTGCGACTACCCGCAGCACAGTATCAGTGCCATGCGTAAACGGGACGGTGAGCAGGTAAACAACGATGCCAATTACAAGGTGCTTGCCTTTAACCAGTTCAAAGCATTGGGAAAGAAAGCCTATCCGGTCTTGTGCAGCACTCCCGAAGCTGCCATCAGTACAGCCGAAGAGTTCCTGAAAACAGAACCGATGGAAATGGATGTGGTCTTTTTCGACCTGCCGGGAACGGTGAACAGCGAAGGTATTATCAGTTCGCTGGCTTCTATGGACTACATTTTTACGCCGATTACCGCCGACCGGGTGGTACTGGAAAGCAGCCTTTCATTCGCTATGACGGTAAACAACCTGCTGGTACAGAATGAAGCTTACCGGATACAAGGCTTGCACCTGTTTTGGAATCAGGTCGATGGCAGGGAGAAAACCGACTTGTATGGAATTTATGAAAATACTATCGGTGAACTGAAATTACCCCTTATGAAAACCTTTATCCCGGATACCAAACGCTACAAAAAGGAACTGTCCGGTGATAAGACTTCTGTCTTCCGTTCCACACTGTTCCCTGCGGATAAGCGAATGATAAAAGGCAGCAACCTTGAAGAGTTGGTGGCTGAAATAGGATACATTATAAAACTATACTAATATGGCAAAGCAAGAAAAAGTACAGGTGGATGAAGATTTTATGAAGGAAATCATTTCACAGGGTTTACCCATGAAACAGGAAATCCCACCTAAAACAGTAAGTAAAGATCCGGATACACCGGAAGTCCCCGCAGAACAGGAAGTAATACAGGAAACTGTGAAAGAACCTGTCCGGCAACCCGAATCAAAACCCATCAGGGAAACTACCCGCCGGAAGAAAAGTACCCCTGCTGATTACCGGGAAACCTATTTTCAGAAAATGGAACTTCCCGACCGCCAGCCGATATATGTAAGCCGTTCCACCCATGAAAAATTAATGAAAATAGTAATGGTTATAGGTGAACGCAAAGCGACTGTAAGCAGCTATGTAGAAACAATTATCCTGAATCACTTCGACCAGTATCAGGACGAAATCAACGAACTGTATAAGAAAACTTTTGAAAGCCCGATATGATACTAAAATTAATGATATCAGGGGTTGTCCTTTATTACCTCGTCCTGTTTTGGCGGTTCAGGAAGGGAAAGGAAAATACACCTTCCGAAAAGCCTAAGATTCACAAAAACGAAAAGGCTGTCGTTGGAAAAACAACCTTCCGGTTAAGACAAGTAACGCCATCCGAAGACACTGAAAGCCAGTTTTCTAAAGAGGTTGATAATGCTTCTATATTTGCCCCGGCTGATACGGAAGATACCCCGCAGCCGATGGATGTTGAATTTGAAATGAAGTATGAAGATGAAGTACCGGAAGATGAACTGGAAGCGGAAGAAATCGCACTTATCACAAGCGGTGAAGGTCAGTCGGCACGGGGTATCTCCTTTGAAGAAATGGCACAGGCGGTACAGGTCGTCAGGCAGCAGGAAGCCCCGGAAGAAGAGGAACGGAAAGCTTTGCAAACACTGTCAGTTATGCAACAAACCAGCCTGTATAATACAATGATGGAACAGATAAACGGGGGCATGGTACGGGTGGCGGAAATGCTGGGTAAATACGATGCAGTATTTATCGCCCCGCCAAACGAAACCAGTCCCGAAGATTTACAGGCGTTCGATATGAGCGACTATATGTAGAACCTTTAAAAACAAATCAGGTATGAAAGAAAAAGATTACGGTTAGCTGGACTTAATCATTCCAAAAGGTCGAAAGACCAACCACAAAAATTCTCAATTATTAATCCCGCCGGAATAGCGGACTATCCACCCGCTTTCCGGCATCATAAAATCAAATTTATAATGAAAAAGAAAATATTTCTTTCCGCAGCCATCGTCTTGGCTGCAACTTCTGCATTTGCACAGGGCAACGGCGTAGGTGGTATTACAGAAGCTACCAACATGGTTACCAGCTATTTCGACCCGGCGACAAAATTGGTGTATGCCATCGGTGCTGTCGTTGGTTTGATTGGGGGTGTAAAGGTATATAACAAGTTCAGTTCAGGCGACCCGGATACAAGCAAAACCGCAGCTTCATGGTTTGGGGCTTGTATCTTCCTGATTGTGGCAGCTACCATCCTTCGTTCATTCTTTCTGTAATCATAGGTGTTATGATTAGCTATTCAATTAACAGGGGGATTGGAAAACCTGCGGAGTTCAAAGGGCTTCGCAGCCAATACCTGTTCATTTTTGCTGGCGGACTACTTGCCGTCTTTGTATTGTTCATCATTCTGTATATGATAGATATAAACCAGTGGGTCTGCATCGGGTTTGGGGTCGTAGCGGCTTCGGCTCTTGTGTACTTCACTTTTATGCTGAATGACAAATACGGCACACACGGTCTTATGAAAGTAACCGCCCGCAGAAGCCATCCCCGGTATATCATCAACCGCCGGGCTATCCCCCGATTATTCACCTATAAAAGACAGAAGAACGCATGAGGAATATATTAAAAGCAGCCACATTGGAAAGCAAATTTCCCCTGCTGGCAGCCGAACACGATTGTATCATCAGTAAGGATGCCGATGTTACGGTGGCGTTCCGGGTTGAACTACCCGAACTGTTCACTGTTACCGGGGTTGAATACGAAGCGATACATTCTGCTTGGCATAAGGCTATCAAAGTATTACCCGATTACAGCATCGTACATAAGCAGGACTGGTTTATCAAGGAAAACTATACCCCTGAAATCCAAAAGGACGGGTTAAGTTTCCTGTCCCGCAGTTTTGAACGGCATTTCAATGAAAGACCGTTCCTGAATCATACCTGTTACCTGTTCCTGACAAAAACCACAAAGGAAAGAAGCCGTACCCAAAGTAATTTTAATACGCTTTGCCGGGGCTTCATCATTCCGAAGGAAATTCAGGATAAGGAAACGGTAACGAAGTTTTTGGAATCGGTCGGGCAGTTTGAACGGATTATGAACGATTCGGGATTTATCACCCTTACCCGCCTGAACTCGGATGAGGTTACCGGAACGCCGGAAAAAGCTGGGATTATCGAAAAATACTTTTCCCTGTCGCAAAGCGATACGACTACCTTACTGGATATGCAACTGAATCCCGAAGATATGCGTATCGGCGACAATACCTTGTGTTTGCATACGCTTTCGGATGTGGAAGACCTGCCGGGTGCGGTTACTACTGATTCACGTTACGAAAAGCTGTCCACCGACCGTAGCGACTGCCGTTTGTCGTTCGCTTCGCCTGTGGGCGTATTGCTTTCCTGTAACCATATCTATAACCAGTATATCTTTATAGACGACCATGCGGAGAACCTGAAACGCTTTGAGAAGCAAGCCCGTAATATGCACTCTCTGTCTAAATACAGCCGTTCCAATCAGGTGAACAAAGAGTGGATAGAAGAGTACCTGAACGAAGCACACAGTCAGGGTTTGACCTCTGTTCGCTGCCATTGCAACGTAATGGCATGGGCGGACGATAAAGAGGAATTAAAGCATATCAAGAATGATGTGGGAAGCCAGCTTGCCTTGATGGAGTGCAAACCCCGCCACAATACAACGGATACCCCGACCCTTTACTGGGCGGGTATCCCCGGCAATGAAGCCGACTTTCCGGCGGAAGAATCCTTCTTTACATTTATTGAACAGGCTTTGTGCTTCTTCACGGAAGAAACGAACTACCAATCATCACCCAGCCCGTTCGGGATTAAGATGGTGGACAGGCTCACCGGAAAACCGCTTCACATTGATATTTCCGATTTGCCCATGAAAAAAGGAATTATTACGAATCGTAATAAATTCATTCTTGGGCCGAGCGGAAGTGGGAAATCTTTTTTTACCAACCACATAGTACGCCAGTATTACGAACAGGGCACACACGTTCTGTTAGTAGATACCGGAAATTCCTATCAGGGATTATGCGAATTAATCCACCGGAAGACTGGCGGGAAAGATGGCGTGTATTTTACATATACCGAAGATAACCCGATTTCATTTAATCCATTCTATACCGAAGATAACATCTTCGATATTGAGAAGCGGGAATCCATCAAAACGCTTATTCTGACCTTGTGGAAGCAGGAACACGAAAAGCCCACCGGGGCGGAAAGCGTTGCCTTGTCCAATGCGGTAAGCGACTTTATCAGCCTGATTACACAGGATAAGTCCATCGTCCCCAGCTTCAATTCCTTTTACGAATTTATTAAAAATGAATACCGGAATAACCTGAACGAACAGAACGTCAGGGAAAAGGATTTCGATATTGATAATTTCCTGTTCGTGTTGCAACCTTTCTATAAAGGTGGTGAATACGATTACCTATTGAACTCGGATAAGGAACTGGACTTGCTGAACAAACGCTTCATCGTTTTTGAGGTGGATGCCATCAAGGATAACCCCGTTCTTTTCCCTGTGGTTACAATCATTTTGATGGAAGTTTTTATCAACAAAATGAGGCGGTTAAAGGGTATCCGTAAGATGTTGCTTTTGGAAGAAGCGTGGAAGGCTATCGCCAAAGACAGCATGGCACATTACCTGAAATATCTGTTCAAAACAGTGCGTAAATACTTCGGCGAAGCGGTGGTAGTAACACAGGAAGTGGACGATATTGTCCATTCTCCCATTGTGAAAGAATCCATCATTACGAACTCTGACTGTAAAATCCTGCTCGACCAGCGCAAATACATGAACAAGTTCGATAGCATACAAGCGATGCTGGGTTTGACCGACAAAGAAAAGGCGCAAATACTTTCCATTAACATGGCGAACCATCCGGGACGGAAATACAAAGAAGTATGGATAGGACTGGGTGGTGTACAGTCGGCTGTGTATGCCACAGAAGTGAGTTTAGAAGAATATTACGCATTTACAACGGAAGAAACCGAAAAACTCGAACTGTTCAAGCTCGCCGAAAGACTGGATGGCGACCTTGAACTAGCTATTAAACAGCTTGCCGAAAGCAAGCGTAATCCTGATTAAACGTATGGAAAGTACAACAAAAGACAGCAAACCTATCGGATTTGCTGATATATGCGGGAACTGGGTTACTGAAAACGGAACGGAATTTCAAATATTTTCCGGTGGTGGCAAATGCTTTATAACTTTTCATAAAACCTATAAGTGGGGAAAGAAGATAGGCAAAATAAAGCATTTTATCCACCATGTAAATAACGGTGAATTTTATTTCACTATGGATAAAATGATGTATGAATTATGGTATAGTAGAGCCGACAACACAATACGGCTAAAACCTGTAACATACTGTACGAAAAAAGAATATGAATTTAAAATCACTTCATTATGAAACAAATAAGATTCATCTGTCCGGTGCTTCTGTGTGCTGTCCTGCTGGCTTTGTCTTCCTGTAAGGAAACAAACGCCGACCGACTGAAAGCCATGTGCGGGCATTGGGAAAGCGTTATGAACCGACCATCGTTCACAATCTTTGAAAGTGCCGATGGCTATAAAGTAACGATGCAACGAAGAACCCGCAGGGGCGAAACCCGTGCGGAAACCTATCAAATCATAGAAAAGGACGGATACCTGTTTATTGAAACGGGATTTTCGATACTGGTAAGCTATGATAGTGAAACCGACCGGATTCTGCTATCCTCCGGCGGTGAGTATGTAAGAAGTAAGAAACAATCAAAAAATTAAAGCGATGAAAACAAAAATAATGATGTTAGCTGTGGCACTTTGCCTGTTCGTAGGTAATGCCAGCGCACAATGGGCGGTAATCGACCCGACAAATTTAGCTCAAGGTATTGTCAATACTACCAAAGAAATTGCACAGACTTCAAAGACTGTCAGTAATACACTGGATACTTTCAAGGAAACTAAAAAATTGTACGACCAAGGCAAGCAATATTATGATGCCTTGAAATCGGTAAACAATTTGGTGAAAGATGCCCGTAAAGTACAGAAAACCGTGCTTCTGCTCGGTGAGATTACGGATATATATGTTACCAACTTTCAGCTAATGTTATCGGATAAGAACTTCCGACCGGAAGAACTCAACGCCATTGCTTTCGGGTATTCCAAACTGCTGGAAGAAAGTTCGGATGTATTGACCGAACTTAAAAATGTGGTAAATATCAACGGGCTGTCAATGACCGATGCCGAACGTATGGAACGGATAGACAAAGCATATAATTCCGTATTGAATTACCGGAATTTGGTTTCCTACTATACCCGCAAAAATATATCCGTGTCTTACCTGCGGGCAAAGAAAATCAGCGATACCGACCGTGTGATAGCCTTGTATGGAACTGCTAACGATAGATACTGGTAATTATGACGTTGTTAGCCGTTGATTGGGGAAACCTGCATGAGATTTTGAAAAATCTCTATGTGGATATGATGCCCCTGTGCAGTAATATGACAGGGGTAGCCAAAGGTGTGGCGGGACTGGGTGCATTATTCTATGTGGCAGCAAAGGTATGGCAAGCCCTATCGAGAGCCGAACCGATAGATGTGTACCCGCTTTTGCGACCTTTCGCCATCGGGTTGTGCATTATGTTCTTTCCGACTATCGTACTGGGAACGATAAACAGTGTGATGTCCCCGGTAGTGAAAGGAACACATAATATACTGGAAGGGCAAACCTTTGATATGAATAAGTATCGGGAACTGAAAGATAAAAAGGAATATGAAGCTATGCTTCGGAATCCTGAAACCGCTTACCTCGTTTCCGATGAAGAGTTCGACAAGCAACTGGATGAACTGGGCTGGTCGCCATCGGATTTGATTACAACGATGGGGATGTATATGGAACGGGCTTCTTACAATATAAAGAAAGCAGTCCGGGACTGGTTCAGGGAACTGCTGGAAATACTCTTTCAGGCTGCTGCCCTTGTCATTGACACGATACGGACGTTCTATTTGATTGTATTAGCCATACTTGGCCCGATTGCTTTTGCAATATCGGTCTATGATGGCTTCCAATCAACCTTAACACAATGGATAACACGCTATGTAAGCGTGTATCTGTGGCTTCCCGTATCGGATTTATTCAGTTCCATCCTTGCCCGGATTCAGGTCTTAATGCTGGAACGTGATTTACAGTTATTGGACGACCCCAGTTTTATACCCGACAGTTCCAATACGGTTTACATCATTTTTATGATTATCGGAATTGTGGGATACTTCACCATCCCGACAGTATCCAACTGGATTATTCAGGCTGGCGGATTGGGTGGTATGAACCGGAATCTTTCTAAAACAGCAAGTGGTGGCGGAAACCTTGCAGGTGCAGCAGCCGGGGCAGCGACCGGAAATATTTCAGGAAAACTAATTAAAAAATAAACAGTAAAAAATGGAATTTAAGTCATTAAAAAATATAGAAACCAGTTTCAAACAAATACGCCTGTTCGGGATTGTATTTGTATGCCTGTGTGCCGGGATTGTGGGTTATGCCCTTTGGAACTCGTACAGTTTTGCAGAAAAACAGCGTGAAAAGATTTATGTCCTCGATGGGGGTAAATCCCTTATGCTGGCACTTTCGCAGGACTTATCACAGAACCGTCCCGTAGAAGCAAAGGAACACGTTCGGCGTTTCCACGAACTCTTTTTCACCCTGTCGCCGGATAAGAACGCCATTGAATCGAACATACAGCGTTCCTTATACTTGGCGGATAAAAGTGCCTTCAATTATTATAAGGACTTATCCGAAAAGGGATACTATAACCGTATCATTTCCGGGAACATCAACCAGTCGGTACAGGTGGACAGTGTAATATTCAACTTCGACCACTATCCCTATCAGGTGGCAACCTATGCCCGGCAAATGATTATTCGGGAAAGCAGTGTTACCGAAAGAAGCCTTATCACCCGATGCCTGTTGCTGAACTCCGTCAGGAGTGATAACAACCCGCATGGATTTACCATTGAAGCTTTCGAGATTACGGAAAATAAAGATTTACAGGTATTAAAACGGTAAGGCTATGGTAAAGAAATCATTAACGAACCTGCGGGACTGGATAGACGATAAGCTGCGCTATGCTTGTGGAAGCCTGTCGAAAGATGCCCGGATAATCATTATCATAACCTTTATTCTCGGCGGAAGCATCCTATCTATTTACTGGACAGTTTCTTCCATATATAATATAGGAAAGAAGAGTGCAGAGAAAGAGTTTATGGAGATAAGACACATTGAACGCTTGGAACTAGAACGGAAAGACAGTATAAACCATTATCAATTACAAAAATATGGAACAGAATCAGAGTCAGAATTTGAATCAGGAAACGAGTAACAACAAAGAAGGGAAAGAGAAAAAGCAACTTTCCCCGCAGGAATTACAGAAACGGAAGAAACTTATCATCTTCCCGTTGATGTTCCTTGCTTTTGCCGGATGTATGTGGCTGATATTTGCCCCGTCCTCAAAAGACGAAGTAAAGCCGGACGAAATCGGCGGTTTTAATGCCGATATACCATTACCCAAAGAAGACGGGATATATAGCGACAAAAAGACGGCTTACGAACAGGAATCCATGAAATCGAAACAGGAAGACCGGATGCGTTCTTTGCAGGACTTCGGCTTTACATTGGGTGAAGAAAATAAGGTTACGGATAACTTGAGCCTGACCGCCGACCTGCCGGAAGAACAACCAGCAAGTAACAGCCGGAGTTATTACGGCGGTTCTTCCCGCAATAGTTCTTATGTCCAATCTTCGGCTTATGCCTATCAGGATATAAACCGCCAGTTGGGAAGTTTCTACGAAACACCCAAAGAAGACCCCGAAAAAGAAGAACTGGCACGGAAGATTGAAGAACTGGAATCCCGGCTGTATGAACGTGAAAATACCCAAAGTACGGCGGATGAACAACTGGCACTACTTGAAAAATCCTACGAACTGGCAGCCAAATATATGAATGGCGGGCAGGAACAGGCAGTAAAGCAGGTAACGCCGACTGCATCCATACAAGGAAAGGTTCAGGCGTTGCCTGTACAAGCGGTAACGGAACAAACCGTTTCGGGACTACAAGTGCCTATGAGTGATGCGGAGTTTATCGCAGCGTACAGCCAGCCCCGAAATTATGGATTTAATACGGCAGTCGGAACTGGGTCGTTAATGGGAAAAAATACGATTCTTGCCTGTATCCATGAAGACCAGTCGGTGATGGACGGGCAGAATGTCCGGCTTCGCCTGTTAGAGCCGTTACAGGCGGGTCATATCAGGATGCCGAAAAATAGCTTATTATCAGGAACGGCACGGGTTCAGGGTGAGCGCATGGATATTAATATTTCTTCATTGGAATATGAAGGCAATATCATTCCGGTTGAATTGGTGGTCTATGATTCGGACGGGCAGAAAGGTTTATCCGTTCCATCCTCGCTGGAAATGCAAGCCCTGAATGAAGGTATGGCAAATATCGGGGCTGGGCTTGGCTCAAGCTTTACCGTCAATCAAAATGCGGGGGCTGCCATCGTATCGGATTTGACAAGGGGCGTTCTGCAAGGCGGGTCGCAATACTTGTCAAAGAAATTCCGAACGATAAAAGTAAATCTCAAAGCAAACTATCAAGTAATGCTTTATACGAAGCAATAATAAAAGGGTCTGCGACCCACCACAAAAATTTCTCAATTATTAATCTGCCGGGAAGCGGGCTATCCACCCGCCGATGGCAACTAAAAATCAATTCGTAATGAAAAAGTTATTTATCATGTTCGCACTGGTTATCGGTGCGGTAACTGTCAAAGCACAAAGCAACGATTTGTTTCAGGGTATCACCCAAAAGTTTCCTTACGGGCAAATGGTTACGCCTTACGGGGTTCAGGTAACGTTTGCCAAAACGTTACACATTATTTTCCCGTCCACTGTCAAATACGTGGATTTGGGTTCTACTCACCTTATCGCAGGAAAAGCGGACGGGGCGGAAAATGTTATCCGTGTTAAAGCTGCTACCGAAGGTTTTCCGGGTGAAACCAACTTTTCGGTTATTTGTGAGGACGGCAGTTTTTATTCCTTCAACGCCAAATATGCCAATGAACCGGAAATGCTGAACATCGAAATGAAAGATTTCCTTGAGAATGAAAGCATAACCGATTATTCCCATACCCGGATGAACATTTACTTCCGTGAACTGGGTAATGAATCGCCGTTGCTGGTGAAACTGATAATGCAATCCATTTATAAAAACAATGACCGGGAGATACGTCACTTGGGATGCAAGCGTTTCGGGATACAGTTCTTAATCAAAGGTATTTATGTGCATAACGGGATGTTCTATTTCCATACACAGGTGAAGAACTCTTCCAATGTTCCGTTTGATACAGACTTTATCAAATTTAAGGTTGTCGATAAGAAGGTGGCAAAGCGTACCGCCATTCAGGAATCGGTGCTTTATCCTGTCCGCAGTTTTAACGAAGTGATTACCATAGGTGGGAAGTCCACTGTTCGCACGGTCTATACCTTACCGAAGTTCACTATCCCGGATGATAAAATACTGGTGGTAGAGCTGGTCGAAAAGAACGGTGGCCGTCACCAAAATATCCGCATCGAAAGTTCGGATATTGTGAACGCCAGAGTGATTAACGAACTTAAAATCAAATAAGATGAAGAAGTTAATCTGTTTTATAGTAGTGTTGTGTTTGTGCCAGACTTTTAACCTGGCACACGCACAACGTTACCTGCCCGGACAAAAGGGAATCCAACTTACGGGCGGGATGGCGGACGGCTTTAAGAAGCCCGGTAAACCGGAATCGGCGTATTATTTCGGTGCTGCGCTTGCCACTTATACCAAAAACGGAAATCGTTGGGTTGTCGGGGCAGAATACTTCAATAAGGAATATGAATATAAGAATGTAACCGTGCCTGTAAGCCAGTTTACGGGCGAAGGCGGGTATTATATCAAAATCCTTTCCGACCGCCGGAAAACCTTCTTTCTGTCCTTCGGGTTGTCGGCTCTTGCCGGATACGAAACAAGCAACTGGGGAGATAAAGAACTATACGATGGTTCTACACTCACAAACAAAGATGCCTTTGTTTATGGTGGCGCTGCTACACTGGAACTGGAAACTTACCTGACAGACAGGGTGGTTATCCTTATCAATGCCCGTGAACGGATGCTGTTCGGTTCTTCCATCGGAAAGTTCCACACACAGTTCGGGGTCGGTTTTAAATTCATAATAAATTAGTGCGATATGAAAAAGATAATCAGGAACATATTAATGGGGGTGTACTTGATGGGAGCAATGCTGCTGGTGTTTTCTTGTGATGATAAGCTGGATGTTCAGCAGGTTTACCCGTTCACGGTAACAACGATGCCTGTACAAAAACGGATTAAGATTGGAGAAACGGCTGAAATCCGTTTTCAGCTTCAACGGGAAGGCTATTACGAAGAAACGAAGTATTTCATCAGGTATTTTCAGCCGGATGGCAAAGGAACGCTGCGGATGGCAGACGGAACTGTTTTTCTTCCAAATGATTTATACCCGCTTCCGGGCGAAACGTTCCGCCTGTACTATACTTCGGCTTCCACCGACCAGCAACAAATTGATGTATATATTGAAGACAGCTTCGGGCAGGTGGTACAGCTAACGTTTGCTTTTAATAATGAGAATGACAAAGAAGAGCAGAAGGAATAAGCGACTTTAGGTAACTTATTGAAAAACACTTGACAAAATTGCTTGTCAGGTGTTTTTTTATGGGTATTTTTGCAGAGATTTTAATTTGAACGTTATGAGGATAAAAGGACTTTCTGTCGAAAACTATAGGAATTTGAGTACTGCAACGATTGCATTTGAGGAATCGTGTAATTTTATTGTGGGAGAAAACAACTTAGGAAAATCAAATATCCTAAATCTGTTGAATATTATTTTCACCAGAAGAGGTTTCGCTTATGATGATTTTACTGATGCTACATTACCCATAACTGTTAATGTTCGAATAAAACTTGCTATTGAAGAGATCGGACATTTCGAAGATCTATTTGATTTGGACGATTATACATATATAAACATTTTGTGTAGACAAATATCTCCAGATGAAAATATGGAGTTTTATCACTTAGAAACTGAAACCTATATTTCTCCTTCACTAATAAAATGTTTGAATTTTATCTACTATGATTCATTAAGGAATCCTATATCTGAAATTAATTTTGACAGTAGTCGTGGTGTTGGTCGTTTTTTATCCAGAATGATAAAAGATTATTTGGCAAATGAAGAAGGCGTTAGCTCAGAGAACTTAATTGATACTGAATTTACAGAAAGTTTATTAGCAGATGTAAATGCTAAACTTAGAAGAATAAAGTCTTTTAAAGACAATGGAATATCTGCCGTTTTAGAGGGAGATGTCTTACAACTGATTCCCAAATTATTTTCATTACAAGATGGCAAAGGTTCATCTCTTTCAAAATGTGGATATGGAATCCAATTCTTATTATTGGTTACACTTTCTATATTAGATAAACTTCAAACGATTTCAGATCAAAGGAAAGAAACAGGGGTCTTTGTGAATGAAGAAACAGGAAGTAAATCTATATCTGTAGTTTTAGGTCTTGATGAACCTGAAATTCACTTACATCCTTACATGCAGCGCTCATTAATAAAATACTTAAATAGAGTCATCAATAATCAAGACTCAGATTTAAGCATATTGATAAAAGAATTATTTGATATTGATAGATTTGATGGACAAATTATTGTCGCAACACATTCTCCGAGTATTATATTGAATGATTTTAGACAAATAATACGACTTTATAAAGACAATGGCGATACTAAAATTGTATCTGGAATAAATCTGACATTAGGAGAACAACTTGAAAAACATTTGCTGTTACATTTCCCTTTCATTAAAGAAGCCTTTTTTGCCAGATGTGCAATTTTTGTCGAGGGAGATTCTGAGTATGGTAGTTTTCCATTTTTTGCTCAGAAATGTGACATAGATTTAGATGAATATGGGATTTGTGTTATTCAAGCAGGAGGTGATTCTGTATTGCAGTTGATTCAGTTAGCTGAAAAATTCGGAATACCTTGCGTTGGTATTAAAGATAGTGACGGAGACCCAACCCCAAGTGGAATCCCTAATTTGTGGAAAACCATAGAGCGTGATTTTGAGGCGGAGTTAATGGCTTTAGTTGATTCTGGAAAAGAGGGTGTTTTACGCGATATTGTTATTGAATTTGATTCCGAAGGAGAAAACAGGGTAATGGAAGCTGCGGCATTGAATAAAAGAGCACATAAAAAATACAATTATTTACCTGCATCCACATCGACAAATTTGAAATTTTCTGAAATAAATGAAGCCGATATTGTAAATTTAAAGGCTTTTTATTCGACGTGGTTTTCCATAAATAAATCACAACCTTTAGGGCTTTTAATCGGGATGAAATTAAAAAAAGAGGACATCCCACTAATATTTGTATCCTTAATTGAACATGCTAAAGGTTTGTGCTCATGAGTCCCGAAGAAATATCTATTATTAAATCCCGAATAGAAGCAAAACATCAAGGGGATAATAAACAATTGGAAGTTATTTTTTCCCCCGACAAACGTCTCTTAGTTGAGGCTCCGGCTGGATATGGGAAAACTCATACAATGGTAAGTAGAATTGCATACCTGATAGCAATTGGGCAAATTCCTGTACCCAAAAGATTGTTGGCTCTAACGTTCAGTGTCAATGCCGCTTATAAAATAAAGAAAGATGTAAGCAAGAATATTCCCGAACTATTAGATGGTTTTGACAAACAAATAAACATAAAAGAGAAAACATACATATCAAATTATCATGGATTTTGTCGAAGTGTATTGAAGAAATACGGACATGTATTACATCCGGCTTTATCTAATTTAGACACATTACAATCGGTAGATGACAGTAGAAGTGATAATATTATGCGATCATTTAAGAGCATTTCATTGAATGATGCGAATGTTTTATCTGACTACAATTCTGCTGTAAAAGAAATAAAAGGAACTTATTTAAGAGATAATATTAACGAATATAATTCCGTAGTAATCGCTGAAATCTTGCAAAAAGGCGCAATTCCTTTTAATGCTATTATAACACTGACTATAAAGTTGTTTCAAGAGTACCCAAGTATTTTATCATTTTACCAAAATTATTATACAACAATACTTGTCGATGAGTTCCAAGATACAAATTTATTAAGCTATTGGCTTCTATATTATTTAATTTCAGAAAAATCTAATGTGCTTTTTTTAGGAGACTCTTTACAAAGAATTTATGGTTTTATCGGTGCTGTCCCCAATCTATTGACCAGAGCCAAAGAGCATTTTAATCTTAAACTTATTTCATTAGATAAAAACTACAGATTTTCTTCTAATGAAAATATGCTTCAATTGGATAAGATAATTAGACAAAATGCAATTACTCCATTTCAGAACCCAAATGCTTTAAGTTCAAAAGTAGAATTTAATATCTATGAAGATCAAGTCAAGGAAGCTTTAGAGGTGGTAATAAAATCACAAGAGATACAGCGTCAGTATCCAACTTCTAAAGTTGCAATATTAGCAAAGCAAAGAGGACCAAATATCGAACATATTATTAAAACATTTGACCACAACAAAATTTCTTTTTTTTATGGATTATTTACTGATGATGATCCAGAGTATTTGCAATTCAATAGGAAATGTCTTTATGAATTCATTGAGTTCCTCAAGATAAATACAAAGGTCACAAAGAAATTAGGTCGAAAGCATATAGATAAAATTAGAGAGATATATGTAGATAAAGATTCTCCTGTGATAAAAGCACTGTTGGAGTTACTGGAAATATTTTGGAGTCGCTTATTCATGGATTATTCATTCCTATCTAACGAAGACAAAATCAACTTAATAAAGGATACTTTTGAGCATAATGGCATAAAACAGTATATGGAATTTTTAGATACTCGAATTATTATTTCTACAGTTCATGCGGCTAAGGGCTTGGAGTGGGATTATGTGATATTGCCAGATATGGAAAAAGATTCGTTCCCTAATTGGTTTGGGCTATGCAGTAAATGTAAGTGTGGTGCAGATTGTAATTTCGTGATTAATAATGAAATAGAAAAATCATTTTTAGAAGAATTAAGTGTATACTATGTTGCTGTAACCAGAGCGAAAAAGCAGGTTTATTTTTCCGCAAGCAACACACAACTTACAAAAAACGGCACATACGAAAAGAATTACAGTTGTTTTATGAGATTACCAGGAATAGAGTTTGTGTAATCAATAAAAGAATACAAACATATTCTTTAAAAAGGCTTTTTGCTACTTTTTCTCCGCATCAGCTCATGGAAAAAGTAGCGGGCGGTAAACTCCACCCGCCTTTATCTATCTCTTAACAAGCCATTCATTCCGCCGTTTCCGGCACTCTTCCAACGTTTTGGCTACCGTAGAGAAAAGTTCTCCATCCGTATGGCGATAATCATACTGAAAATATTCTGTTCCCCTGAACGCTCCCGCAATGAACGTTACATATTTTTCCTGTTCCGGCTCTTGGGTCGTGGACACTCCGTTTTTGTTTAGTGATTCCATATATTTACATTAAAAAAGTGAATAATAAGGCAATGAAAACCGCAGCTATCAAAAGGCTATACAATACAGATACAAATAACCGCAGGATAAAGCGGATAACGAAAAACGCAATTATCAATACCGCCCATATACCCGCCGAAGTGGACAGAAAATAAATTACTGAAGCCAGTAGCCCCACCCGGAACAATAACCTGAATAAACCGCTTGTTTTCATTATAAATTTATTTGTAGGCGGGTTTCCCCGCCCGGTGAATAATCAGGAAGCCCGAAAAACAAAACTATCTTCAAACCAGTAATCACCCATAAATAGGTCGCGGGCAAACTTTTCATAATCAAAGTATGTTTTTGCGAACTCCGGCAGTTCGTAGCACTGTTCTACAACTTCATAGGCATAATCTTCTTCATCGTTATATTTGCCCTGAAAATCGTCCCTGAAAGAAGAAATAAGGTCGTTTGCATCTTCGGTTGAAAGATCATGCGAACCGTGATTACACCACACCATAAACGCTTCCTGCTCGTCTTCGCTTAAATCGTCCATTGCATCCCGGATGTCGAAAAAGTTATCAGATAACCAACTTTCTCCTATTAATTCATCCGGTATATTTTCCCAGTCCTGAAACATATATTCCGGGTCTTCTTCGTCTGCGTGTAACTCCTTACAAGCTTCGTAAAACTCGTCTTTGTCCGAAAAGTCGGAAAGGTCAAACCACTTGCCCTCGATTGAGCCATCGTTGTACTTTGCGTATGTACCTACATAAATCCTTGCTTCGCTTAAACTTGTTGCTTCCATAACTTCTGATTTTTTTAGATATATGCGGATTCTTGAGGTGAGGGAGTTGAGTTTCATAACCTTTTTTTCCTGCTTCTCGTAAATCCGACTTTTTTTATATGCGTCTTTCCGTCGGGTCGGTCGTTTTCGTTTTATATATGCCGGAAAGTGTAGGCTTTAGTCTTTGCAAGTTTTTGTGGAAAAATACTCTCTGGGCGAAGCGCAGCAGGAAGATTTTTGCATCAAACCCTTTAGGGCTTGAACTTTCAAAGACGTTAAGAAGCCGTAAATACTTTTGCATATAGAAATGGAAAGGAATAACCGCCCCGGTGGAATGACTGCCTATGGGAGTGGTTTACGGTTAAAGAAGCTGGCAAAAAAGCATTAGTTATTGATAGGATGATGACAAGCAATATTTGTATCTTTGCCTAATCAATAAAACATTAGAAATAATATTAATGCAATGGATATACAGCCAAATAATAAAATTCGTCTGGTTAATCGTAATGACTTAGATGCGTTGAAAAAAGTAATAGATTCTAATGAGTTATTTCCATCGGAATTATTAGATGAAATGATTCAACCATATTTTAGAGAGGGGAATGATACCGAGTTTTGGATAACTTATGAAGAAAACAATACCCCTATTGCGGTTGCATATTATGCACCTGAAAGAATGACGGTGGGAACTTATAACTTATATCTAATAGCTGTTCACCCTCACTTTCAAGGAAAAAGTATTGGACAAAAAATGCTTGAATATATTGAAAATCATCTGAAAAACCGGGGTGAACGCATATTGCTGATTGAAACTTCCGGATTACCTGAATTTGAAAATACAGTGGCTTTCTATAAAAAGAATCATTACGAACAAGAAGCTATCATACGGGAGTTTTATGCAAAAGGTGAGGATAAAATAATTTTTTGGAAAGCATTAGATAAATAAACTATATGAAAATGGCGAACTAACAAAGCTCGCCATCATTAGGTTATCACAATCTGTGATAAGTTATTTTTCTTCATCAGGTATTCTGTATCCTATGGGTTTTCTTGGTTTAGGGTCAGGTTTACTTAATAGCTGGGTTAAAGCTTGGTATATCTCGCTAAACTGTGCATCTGTACTTTCTTCCAGTTCTTCGATACGTTTAAGAAGTTCATCATATCCGATAACCATTTGTCGCATCAGGACAAATGCCCGCATAATAGATATATTTACATCTATTGCTGTTTGGCTTCTCAATACCGTAGAAAGCATTGCTACACCCTGTTCCGTGAAAACCATTGGGCTGACAGAACTGTGTTTTAGGGTTTCGGGGAACTGGTCACAAATTGTGACCAGTTGGTGAAACTCTTCTTTATCCAGTTCAAACATAAAGTCAGAAGGAAATCGCTGAATGTTACGTTTGACAGCCTGTTTGAGAACTTTTGTCTTTACATTATATAACTCCGCTAAGTGGAAGTCCAGCATTACCCTGTATCCCCGGACTTCAAAGATTTTGTTTTGAATGACTTGTAATTCCATATCTATTTGTATTTTAGTATTATACAGTGAAAATCGTTACCTAATTCGTTACCCATTGGTTACCTACTAGGAATAGGTAACTATTGAGCCACTTTTTTATAGATTTTCTCAATACCAGTAAACTGTTCGGAAAGTCCTTTCATATCGCTGCTAATCTTGCTATTAGTAATGCGGGCGTAGATTTGGGTCGTTTCAATATTAGTATGCCCCAGCATTTTAGAAACGGTTTCAATGGGAACTCCTTTACCCAGTGTCGTTGTGGTTGCAAAGGTGTGGCGGGCAAGGTGAAACGTAAGATTCTTCTTGATTCCGGCAAGGTCGGCAATCTCCTTCAAATAGGAATTAAGTTTTTGATTGCTGATTACAGGAAGGATTTTTCCGTTAGGTAGCTTATCCTTATACTTATCCAGGATCATTTTGGGAATATCCAATAACGGAACATTTACATCTATTCCGGTCTTTACACGCTTAGTCATAATCCAAAGGTTACCGTCAAACGATTTGCGGATATGTTCTTTTCTAAGCCCTGCTACATCTATGTAAGCCAAACCGCAAAAACAGGAAAAGAGAAATAAATCCCTAACGTGTTCCAGTCTTTCGGAAACAAGGTTGAGTTCAAGGATTTTCTTGATTTCATCTTCTGTAAGATATCCTCTATCAACCCTTTGTAAGCGTATTTTATAGTTAGCAAAAGGGTCGCCGACAATCAACCCATTATTACGGGCAATCAATACTATGCGTTTGAAGAACTGCATAAACTTGGCAGTCGTGTTATGGTTACATCTGCCAACTGTCATAAGATATACTTCAAAGTCATTGATAAACATATTGTTAATAGACTTCAAAGCTATATCGGAAAGGTTGTACTTAGCTTGGATGAAATTCGCAAGATGCTTGCGGGTTACTTCATACTTTTGATAGGTAGATGCAGATTTAGATAGACCTATAAGCTGCTTCACATCATCATTGTGCTTCTGAAATAAATTCAGCAACGTTTCGTGGTTCTCCGTATGCCCTAAAAATTCATTCTTGATTTGCTCGGCAGTAACATAGTTTTCACGCCGTTGTTGTTCATGGTAGATTTGGTGTAATGATGCTTTTATATCTTCCAGCAACTTATTGAGTTGTGCGCAGGACTTCCCGGTTGCTTTACCAGCTTTCACACTCCAATTATCGGGATGGATGCTTTGTTTTGTACTAAACTGGCAAATTTTTCCATCAACGGTAATTCTTGCCATAATAGTTACCTCTCCATTACGTTTTTCTGACCCTTTTTTCAGGTAGAAAAGGACTTTGAATGTACTCTTCATAATCTCACTTTTTAATGTTACAAAATTACTTTTAATGTATTAATTATGAGATATATACAGGCTGTACAAATTTGGACAGCGAGAGGTCAATTTTGGACAAATCGTTACCGTTTCTGTCCGGAACGGAATCGGTAACGATTTAGGCACAGATTTGTGTCTTTTGAGGTCTTTTTAGTGTCTTTTATGCTGGACAAAATACAAACAAAAAAACCTACAAATCATTGACTTGTAGGTTTTTGTCCGTTTATTGTCTGTTTTTGTTCAGACCTTTCAGCGGAGAGGGAGGGATTCGAACCCCCGGAGCCTCACAGCTCAACGGTTTTCAAGACCGCCGCAATCGACCACTCT